>CBFHSX010000001.1:0-120477 GCA_965658615.1 Alphaproteobacteria bacterium
TATAATATTGTGCATTGGCAAGATTATGACGAGATCGGCCATTTCGCGGCGATGGAAGATAATGAGGCTTTTGTCGCCGAAGTGCAGAGCTTTCTGAAAAAGCTTAAATAATGCCGTTGCGCCCCATATCGAGGAATTTCTGACGCCGTTCATTGCGCAGCACCTCGCCGGTCTTATCGGCCATTTGTGCCAGCTCCTCAGAAATGGCGAGGCCGACATCGCGGATGATTTTTTCACGGTCCCGATGCGCGCCGCCCAGAGGTTCCGGCAAAATGCGGTCAATCACGCCGAGCTTTTGTAAATCCTGCGCCGTCACTTTCAAGGCGTCAGCCGCCAGATTGGCCTGACCGGAAGAGCGCCACAAAATCGAGGCGCACGCCTCGGGCGAGGCGACCGTGTAAATCGAATGCTCGAGCATCAAAATGCGACTTGCCGTGGCCAAAGCCAATGCGCCGCCCGAGCCGCCCTCGCCGATAATCAGCGATACAAAAGGCACGCCCAATTGCAGGCATTTATCGGTGCAGCGCGCAATCGCCTCGGATTGCCCGCGTTCTTCCGCGCCAATGCCGGGATAGGCGCCTGCCGTATCGACCAGCGTCACCACCGGCAGGTCAAAACGCTCGGCCATATCCATCACGCGAATGGCCTTGCGATAGCCCTCGGGCCGCGCCATGCCGAAATTATGCTTCAGGCGGCTTTGCGTATCAGAACCTTTTTCATGCCCCAAAATCGCCACACGCTGGCCCTGCCAACGACCCAGACCGGCGATGATTGCATGGTCTTCGGAATAGAGACGGTCGCCCGATAGCGGCGTGAAATCATCGACCAGCGCGTCGATAAAATCTTGGCAATGCGGCCGATTGGGGTGACGCGCCACTTGCGTCTTTTGCCACGGGTCGAGATTTTTATAGAGCTTGCCGATTTGCTCGGAGACCTTGCCCTCAAGCCGATTTATCTCTTCGACCAAATCCATGCCCGCCTCAGATTTGCCGACATCGCGCAATTCGCGAATCTGGCCCTCCAATGCGGCGATCGGTTTTTCAAACTCCAAATATGACTGAGCCATGACGCTTCCTTTATCTGCCGCCAAATTATTCCGCTTTCTGCCCTTTTGGCAAGCCCTTGATGGCGGCCAGCGGATGCGCCGTCTCGACCAGTTGCTTTTTCCGCTCATCCAGCACATGGGTGTAAATCTGCGTGGTGGAAATATCGGCGTGACCCAGCATGTGCTGCACAGCGCGCAAATCGGCCCCGCCCTGCACCAAATGCGTGGCAAAAGCGTGCCGCACCACATGCGGGCTGACACGCGACGGCGCAATACCGGCGGCAATGGCCAGCTTTTCAAGAATTTGCGCAAAGCGTTGCCGCGTCAAATGACCTGAACGCCCGCGCGCCGGAAACAGAAAAGCCGAACCGGTATCGCCCTGATACGCCAACCAATCTTCCATGGCTTGCCGCGCCTGCTCGGTCATCGGCACCATGCGCTCGCGCCCGCCCTTGCCGCGCACCAGCATGAACGGGCCTTGCATGGCCGCGCGCGGCAGGCTGACCAATTCTGAAACGCGCAAGCCGGCCGCATATAAAACCTCAATCAGGCAAATGGCGCGCAGGCGGTCGCCGCTCTGTTTGTCGCTCCCCTGCGGCAACCCATGTGCCGCATCAATCAGGCTTTGGGTTTCGTGCGGTGATAAAAGTTTCGGCAAAGGCCGCACCCCACTGGGCCGCGCCAAGCCCTCAGCCGGATTGTCACCCCGCATATCCTCAAGCAGCAGAAATTTGTAAAACCGCTTCATCACCGAGATCTGCCGCGCCACGCTGGAAGCTGCAAGGCCGCGTTTTTCAAGCTTGCCAATATAAGCGCGCAGATCATCGGCGTTTGCGTGCCGGAGATCGGTTTTGCGCGCCGTCAGAAAATCGCCAAGCGATATGAGGTCGCGCTGATAGGCGGTTTGCGTATTGACCGCTGCC
This sequence comes from Alphaproteobacteria bacterium, assembly GCA_965658615.1. Taxonomy (GTDB): domain Bacteria; phylum Pseudomonadota; class Alphaproteobacteria; order RS24; family RS24; genus UBA8337. The sequence goes on from CBFHSX010000001.1 coordinate 1,969, forward strand.
CCGCGCTCGGCGGCGAGCATGTCGATAAACAGCGCGACCAGCCTATCCGCCATCGCCGCGCATCCCGATCGGCGGATTGCCGAACAGCTCGGATTGGAACGGCACCGGCTTGGCCGTCGGCACGCCGGTATTATCGCCCGGATTGATCGAGGTGAATAAATCCGGCGCGCGCGCCGCCAATTGTATCGTATGGGCGAGCAACATCTTACCGGCCAATTGTGTGGCCTCGTCGTGCAGACCGGCGCGGCGCAGACTGGCAATTAATAGCGCCGTATCGGTGGCGTCATAGCTGGCAGACGATTTATCGGCCAGCACGGCGATTTGCCCCAAGACCAAATCGCCGACCCAGCGATTATCGGCCAGACGATTGAGCCGCGCCGCCACCGGGTCATCGACCGGCAGCACCAAATCCGACATCAACGTCGCGGGCAGCGCAACACCGAGCGCGGCATAAAGCGCCAATTGGCGACGCATATAAAGTGCCTCGGCCGCACCGGCCTTAGCCAATCGTGTCTCAAACGCCACCCAATCGGGCTGCAGCGCGGCGTCCAATAGCGGCATTGTTTCTTCTTCCGCCGGCGTTTCGCCATCACCATTTTCGCTCATCATTTGTTCAGAAAGCGCCGGCAAATTATCGGCTTCCACAACCGCCAGCGCGTTCAGCGGCGCTTCCAACGCAACCGGTTCCGCCGCCTCAATCGCGACGTCATCTTCGCCGCGCCCATCCGGCTCATAACCCTGCCAACGCGCCAGACGTGTCAGGCTTTCATCCAGCGGCGCGAGCCGCATGAGATTTTCGGCCGCAGCGCGATTGCCGCTTTGAAAATGCGCCAATAAGAGGATGAGACGATCGGCATCGGCCAGCGGTTGCGCCATGGCGGCCGCCGCTTCCGGCGGTGACAAAGCCTCCAATTGCGGGTTATCCACTTGTGCCTCATTCACTTGTGCCTCATTCACTTGTGCCTGATCGAATGGCGCTACAACGTCGGGGCCGAACGGCAGCGCCGCGTCGCTCTGTGTTTCAGCGTCAGTCGCGCGCGCGGCCATCTCCGCTTGCGGCACCGGCAAATTGACCAGCCGGTCATCCAGCAGGCGCACCATATCGTGCCAAAGATCGCGGGCCAAAGCGCGGCGCAGAAAATACGCCACCAGACGCGGCTGTTCACGCTGTGGCGTCGCGTCAATCATACGCAAGCTTTGCGCCAAAAACACCGCATCGGGCGCAGCGGTCTGCGGCGGTAAGGGACCGGCAAAAGCAGACAGATCAGCCAACTGCGCGACTTGTGAAAAAACCTCGGGCGAGGTCCCGAAACGCACAGCCAAATGCGCGGCGCGCAATTGCAGAGACGGCGGCTGCGCATAATCGCCGGCAATCGCCGGCATGAAATAATGCGGCAGGTTCATCAGCCCGTCTGGCAATGGCTGTCCTGCCAATTGCAGGAGCGCGATTTGCATCGGCGTCAGCTCATCGGGCAACACAATGGGCGGCTCTTCTTCTGCCGCTTGCGCCGCTTCGACATCGGCTTTAGTGCCAAATACAAGCGGCGCCTGCGCTGCGATGAGATAGGCCATATCACGAAACAGCGCATCCTTGCCCAGCGTCTTTTCATTCAATTCCAACGTCAGACCGGCTTTTTCAAACTCGCCGTCAAGCAATTGGCAATAGACAAGCATTTGCATAAAAAATGCCAATGTGTCGCGACGTCCGCTCATGCCGCGTTTGGGGCGTGGCACATCGCAAGCGGCCGCGCGGTCACCGCGCCCCAAATGCGCCAGCACCAAAGCGCGTGCGGCATAGCCGTCGCTACCCGCGGCGCCGGTCTCTGCTTCCAAATCGATCGCCGATTGCGTGTCGCCCAAGGCCAATAAGCGCATCATGCGCGCGGCAAACCAGCTCGTGCCATCCACCGTGCCGACCGGCGCTGCCGTGGCACCACGATGCAGCCGACGTTCCAATTGATAAAGGCCGGGCATGGCAAATCGGTTTGGTAAACGCGCCATTTGGTCGACAACAAAAGCCAGCCGCGCACCATTCCACAGCGCATCGCCAAGCCCCGCCTCCAGCCCGACCGGCGCGTCTTCCAGCGCCCCCAATTGCCCGACTTGCACGACATCGCCATCCGTGCCGGGTGTCACCGCCACGGCGCGTACGGCGCGTTTCATTTGCCGCGCCGCCACACGCGGGGCCAGCTTGGCATCGCTCGCATTGCCGATACGCGCATCACCCAAAGCCGCCTGCATGGGCGGCGGCACAATGCTTAGCGGCGCGCGCAAGGCGTTTTGCGCCGTAACGGGCGCGGCGCTCAAAAGCGCAAAACCGGCAATCAGGGCAAAGCGTGAGGCACGCATGGGCAGCCTATCCTATTTGGTGAATTGTTCGCTCTCGAGTACATCGACGGCGGTTTCGCGCGGCGGTTCGACAGCGCGCGACAGATACATAATGCCGCCGACCAAAACCGCCAGACCCAGCACCAAAAATACCGATTGTTTTGCAGCCATTGCCGCCTCCTTCGTCTCGATTCCCGTTTCTTATAGCAGGAATAGGGCCAAAACGGGGCAGGTTTTATCACCGCGCAGGGCTTTCATGACAGACGAAACCTGCTAATTTACGATCAGGAGAAAGACCATGACGCCAGCCGAGCTTGCGGCCAAAATCGACAAACCGATCGTGCTTTTGGGCATGATGGGTGCCGGCAAATCGGCGCTGGGCGTTCGCCTTGCCGAGGCGCTTGGCTTGCATTTTGCCGATGCCGATACGGAAATCGAAAAAGCGGCTCAAATGACCATTGCCGAGATTTTTGAAGAGCATGGCGAGACGGCGTTTCGCGATGGCGAAAGGCGGGTCATCAAGCGTCTATTGGACGAGGCCCCGCATATTCTGGCGCTTGGCGGCGGGGCTTTTATCAATCATGAGACGCGCGCTTTGGTGCACGAAAAAGCCGTCTCGGTCTGGCTCGATGTCGGGCTTGACGAATTGGTGGCCCGCGTCGAGCGCAAGCCCAATAAACGGCCTTTGCTCATCGGCCAAAATGTGCGCGCCAAATTGCAAGAGCTGCTGGCGACACGCGGGCCGATTTATGCCGAGGCGGATTTGCGCGTTGATGTCGGCGGCGGCTCGCATGAAGATGCGGTGGCGCGGCTGATTGAAGCGCTGGCGGCGCGGCTTCAGCCGAAAAAGCAGAGGCAGGAGCCACTGGACAAATGAGACCGCATTCTCTAAAGCCAAATAAATGACGCAAAACGCATCAGACGTTGAACCCCTGTCACCGCTCACCGTTTCGGTGGGGCTGGGCGCGCGCGCCTATGACATTATCATCGGTAGCGACTTGCTGGCAGATGCCGCGCTGCATATCGCGCCGCTTCTGCGGCGCCCGAAACTGGCCATTATCAGCGATACGCAGGTTGCGCCGCTGCATCTCAAAACCCTGACCGACAGCCTTGACGCGGCAGGCATTGCGCATGACAGCCTGATTGTACCGGCCGGTGAGGCGAGCAAAAACTTTACCCAATTGGAAGAAGTCTGCGACTGGCTGCTCGATTGCAAAATCGAGCGCGCCGATTGCATTATCGCTTTGGGCGGCGGGGTGATCGGCGATTTGACCGGCTTTGCGGCTTCTATCCTGCGCCGCGGCACGCGCTTTATCCAAATCCCGACAACGCTTTTGGCGCAAGTCGACAGCTCAATCGGCGGTAAGACGGCGGTCAATTCATCACGCGGCAAAAATCTCATTGGCGCCTTTCACCAGCCCGATTTGGTGCTCGCCGATATGGATGTATTGGCGACGCTACCGCCGCGCGAAATTGCCGCCGGTTATGCCGAGATCGTCAAATATGGCGCGCTGGGCGACAAAGCCTTTTTCGATTGGCTGTGCGAAAACGGCCAAGACGTGTTGGCGCTTAATGGCGACGCCGTGGCCCATGCAGTGGCTGAAAGCTGCAAAGCCAAAGCCGCCATTGTGGCGCGCGATGAACGCGAAGCGGGCGAGCGCGCGCTGCTTAATCTCGGCCATACATTCGGTCATGCATTTGAAAAACTGACCGGCTATGGCGATGCGCTTTTGCATGGCGAGGCGGTGGCCTATGGCATGGTGCTGGCTTTTGCCTTTTCGGCCGAAGCCGGGCATTGCAGTTTGACCGATGCGGAAACATTGCGCGCGCATATTGAAGCCAGCGGTCTGCCGGCCACTATGCAAAGCGTCGGCAATGGCGCTTTTGACGCCGATGCGCTGATCGAGGCTATGGGCCAAGACAAAAAAGTGCAGGCCGGCAAGATGCGCTTCATCCTGGCGCGCGGCCTGGGCGACACTTTTATTGCCGATAATGTGACGGCGGCTGATTTACGGCCCTTCCTTATCGCGCAAGGGGCGCGCGGCTGATGAGCGCACTCAGCAACGGCCTGTTGTGGACGGGCGGACTTATTGTTTTCCTGCTGATAATTTCAGCCTTTTTATCCGGCTCGGAAACGGCACTGACCGCGACCAGCAAAGCGCGCATGCTGCGCTTGCAGCAAGAGGGCAAGCGCCGAGCGCGTTGGGTTATCCTATTATTGGAACAAAAAGAACGCCTGCTCGGCGCTATCCTGCTGGGCAATAATCTGGTCAATATTATGGCCTCGGCTTTGGCGACGCGCGTGTTTTTGGACCTGTTCGGCGAAACCGGCGTGGTTTATGCGACGCTGGTCATGACCGTTATGGTGGTGATTTTCGCCGAAGTGCTGCCCAAGACCTATGCGATTTTGGCCCCCGACATCACCGCGCTGCGCGCTGCCGGGCCTCTGCGTGTGCTGGTGACGGTATTAGCGCCGATTACCCGCGCTCTGTCTTTTATCTCCGGCTCCATCCTGCGCATTACCGGCCTGGCCAAAACAGCCAATCTGTCGCTTGTGCCGGCGCATGAAGAAATTCGCGGTGCCATTGACCTGCACCATGCTGAGGGCGCCGTGCCGAAAGACGACCGCGATATGCTGGGCGGCATTTTGGATTTGGGCGATACCAGCATTGAAGAGATTATGATCCACCGCTCCAATATGCAGATGATCGACGCCGCGCTGCCGAGCGATGAGATTGTCGCTTTAGTGCTCGACAGCCCCTATACGCGCATCCCGCTTTGGCGCGACGAGCCGGAAAATATTATCGGCGTGCTGCACGCCAAAGACCTGCTGCGTGCTTTGGCAACCAGCCCGATGGGCCCAGCCGGTATTGATTTCACCAATTTGACGCGCCCGCCTTGGTTTGTGCCCGAGACCACCTCTTTGAGCGAACAGCTTGAAGCCTTCCGCAACCGCAAGGCGCATTTTGCGCTGGTGGTCGATGAATATGGGGCGCTGATGGGCCTGGTGACCATGGAGGATATTCTCGAAGAGATTGTCGGGGCGATTGACGACGAACATGACCGCCCCGATAATATGCTGAGAAAACGCCCTGACGGCACGCTGGAAGTGGCCGGTGCGCTGTCGATCCGCGACCTCAATCGCGAAATGGGCTGGAACCTGCCCGACACGGAAGCCAGCTCGATCGCCGGTCTGGTCATTCATGAAGCGCGGGTGATACCGGAAATCGGCCAAGTGTTTGAATTTCATGGCTTGCGCTTCCGCATTATGAGCCGCCAGCGCAATCGGCTTATGCAAATCCGTATTTCGGAAAGCGATTAAGCCGCGCTCAAGCCTCGCGCGCGGCTTCTGCGGGCGTTTTGAGTTTCAAGGCCAAAGCATGCACCGGCCCGGCCAGTTCATCGGCCAACAGGTCCAGCACTTGTCTTTGCCGGTCGAGACGCGACACGCCTTCAAAGGCGGCGGCGACCATGCGCACCCGAAAATGCGTCTCGCCGCTTTTGGCCGCTTCATTATGGCCGGCATGCAAATGCGACTCATCGATAATCTCCAGCGCATCAGGCGCATAGGCGGCGGTGAGTTTTTCTTCTATAATTGTGCGTATCACGACTAACGCCTCCATGTGCTTCCGGGATTTGGGCATCCGGGATTTGTGTTTGCGTCCTTTTGACATATATCGCCTAGTGGAAACGGGCGCGCATGTCATGACACAATTTGCTATTTATACGACAGGACACGAAGTCAGCAACGGTTTGATGATGAATCTGAACTCGAAATATTTCGATATGATCCGCGCCGCCAAGCGCGAGGAAAAAAAAGCGCAAATCGGCGCGCATATTGAACGCTGCGATTGGCCCGACTGCAATGAGCAAGCGGGCTATCCGGCACCGGCCGGCCCGGGCGAAGCAGGGCGTCGGCATTTTTGCTACACGCATGTGCGCGATTATAATCGCAGCTATAATTATTTTGAGGGCATGTCAGAAGATGAGGCCGAGCGGTTTCGCCGCGCCGCGCAGACCGGTCACCGGCCGACTTGGGCGATGGGCGCGCGCCGCGCGCGCGGTGCCAAAGCCGAGGATTGGCAGTTTCAAGACCCGCTTGAATTAATGGCACATGCCGGTTATGTGCCGGGCGAAGCGCAAGGCCCGTCTAAGGTGACAGCCGGGCAAAAGCGCGCGCTCACGGTTTTGGAATTGCCCGAAACGGCCAAGCCCGAACATGTCAAAAAGCGCTTTAAGATTTTGGTCAAACAATACCACCCCGACGCCAATGGCGGCGATCGTAGCCATGAAGAGCAATTGCAGGCGGTTGTTCAGGCGCATGATTATTTAAAAGCCTCAGGCTTTTGTTAACCCCCCCTTTCTGCTAACACCTAACCCAAGACAGATTATTATTTTTCGGAGATTTTCATGAGTGAAGCGGCACAAGAGACAAGCACGCCCAACGGCCCCATGCCGAGCGCACCCGATAGCAGCGTCAATGCACGCGACGTGTTCGGCATTGATTTGGACATGCAAGTGCCCGCCTTTAGCGAGCGCAGCGAATATGTGCCCGATTTTGACGATGATTATCTATTCGACAAGCAGACCACATTGGCGCTGCTGGCCGGCTTTGCCCATAATCGCCGCGTTATGGTGCAGGGTTATCACGGCACCGGTAAATCAACCCATATTGAACAAGTCGCGGCGCGCCTCAACTGGCCCTGCGTGCGCGTCAATCTGGACAGCCATGTCAGCCGTATTGATTTGGTCGGTAAGGATGCGATTGTGCTGAAAGACGGCAAGCAAGTGACGGAGTTTCAAGAGGGGATGCTGCCTTGGGCGTTGCAAAACCCCGTCGCGCTTGTGTTTGACGAATATGATGCCGGGCGTCCCGATGTGATGTTTGTTATCCAACGTGTGCTGGAAGTGGCCGGCAAGCTGACCCTTTTGGACCAAAACAAAGTCATTCGCCCGAACCCGCATTTCCGCCTATTTGCCACGACCAACACAATCGGTCTCGGCGATACATCGGGCCTGTATCACGGCACGCAGCAGATCAACCAAGGCCAGATGGACCGTTGGAACATTGTTACCACGCTTAATTATCTGCCGCATGAGCGCGAGACCGATATTGTGCATGCCAAAGCCGCCGGTTATGAGGGCGCGGAGGGCCGCGATAAAATCGCCGCCATGGTGCGCGTGGCCGATTTGACCCGTGCCGCCTTTATCAATGGCGATATCTCCACCGTAATGAGCCCGCGGACGGTTTTGACCTGGGCGGAAAATGCCGAGATCCTCGGCCATGATATCGCGCTGGCTTTCCAGCTCACCTTTTTGAACAAATGCGACGAGTTAGAGCGCCCCACTGTGGCCGAGTTTTACCAACGTTGCTTTGGCGATGACCTGCCGCAAGAAGCCGTTTCGGTTCTCGCCGGTAGCTAGGATATTGCATGGCCGAAAAATCACCGGTTGAGGAATTTAAGCGCGCCCTGACGCAGACCATGCGCTCGATTGCCGAAGAGGCCGAGCTGGCGGTCAGCTTCGGCTCGGATAAGCCGAGCTTGGCCGGTCTGAAAGCGCGTCTCCCCCAACCGGCGCGTGACCTCGACCCGGTGGACCGGGCCAATGTGCGCGGCCAATCCGACAGCTTCGCCCTGAAATTGGCGCATAATGATGCCGCTCTGGTTTTTGAGCAGGCCCCGGCCGAGACCGATGCGCGCGCCTCATTTGACGCTGCCGAGACCGCCCGCTGCGAAGCTATTGGCGCGCGCGCCATGGCCGGTATCGGCGTTAATATTAATGAGATGCACCAGCAACGCTGTCAAAAGTTGGGCTTTGGCGAGGTCATGAGCCGCGATGAAGCGCCCATGGCCGAGGCGCTTGGCTTTATGGTGCGCGAGCAATTGACCGGGCTGGCCCCGCCGCAAGCTGCGACAGGTGTGGTCAATGCGTGGCGTGGCTGGATTGAGGAACGCGTCGGCGACAAAATCGGCGCGCTTGAGGGCGTGATCGGTAACCAGCGCGCATTTGGCAATCTGACCCGCGATATTCTGGTCGATCTCGGCCTCACCGAAGCCGGTAGCGAGAGTGAAGAGGGCGATGGCGAGGAAGGCGACGGCCAAGACGGCGATGAAGGGCCGCAAGACGGCGAAGGCGGCGAAGCCGAAAGCCCTGAGGGCATGTCGGCCGATGATATGGAAATGGGCGATGCGGCGCTGGAAGAAGGCGACGAGCAACTCATGCAAATGGAGGGCGATGAGGTTGAGGGCGAAGCCGATGGCGAGGAAGCCGGTGAAGCGGCCCAACCCTATGCGCCGGACGGCCCGCTCAACCCTGAAAAATCCGCCTATAATGTATTCACCACACGCTTTGACGAAACCATTGAGGCCGAAGAGCTGTGCGATGCGGATGAGCTGGAGCGTCTCAGGCAATATCTCGACCAGCAATTGCAGCAAATGCAGGGCGTCGTGGCGCGCCTCGCCAATCGCCTGCAACGGCGCCTGCAAGCCAAACAAAACCGCTCTTGGGAATTTGATCTTGAAGAGGGCTATCTGGATCCGGCGCGGCTGTCGCGCATCATTATGGATCCGATGCAGCCGCTGTCTTATAAAATGGAAAGCGATACCACCTTCCGCGATACGGTGGTGACGCTGTTGCTCGACAATTCCGGCTCCATGCGCGGACGCCCGATTACCGTGGCGGCCATGTGTGCCGATATTCTGGCCCGCACGCTGGAGCGGTGCAATGTGAAGACCGAAATTCTGGGCTTTACGACGCGCGCTTGGAAAGGCGGGCAAGCCCGCGAGGTTTGGATGAGCGAAGGCAAACCCGGCCATCCCGGTCGCCTCAATGATTTGCGGCATATTATTTACAAAGGCGCTGATGCGCCTTGGCGGCGGGCGCGCAAAAATCTCGGCCTGATGATGCGCGAGGGTCTGCTGAAAGAAAATATTGATGGCGAGGCGCTGATCTGGGCACATAATCGCCTATTGGCGCGGCCCGAGCAGCGCCGCATTCTGATGGTTATCTCCGATGGCGCGCCGGTCGACGACTCGACGCTGTCGGTCAATGCCGGCAATTATTTGGAAAAGCACCTGCGCAATGTCATTGAGGATATTGAGACGCAATCGCCGGTCGAGCTGATCGCCATTGGTATCGGCCATGATGTGACGCGCTATTATCGCCGCGCCGTGACAATTGTCGATGCCGAGCAATTGGGCGGTGCCATGACCGATAAGCTGGCTGAATTATTCGACGAAAATGATGCCGGCAAAAAGCGTGAAAAAGGCGTCAATACCGGCGCGCTCAAGGCTGGTGGTAAAGGTTCGGCCGGCGGCAAAGCCGGCGCAAGCCGCGGCGGTGTGCGCACAGGCGCGGCGCCGGTGCGTGGTGCATCCGGCGCGTAAGCGAATATCAAAAAATTAAATCAGGCGGGCTTTACGCAATTTTTGCGGCGATTTGCTTTTTCAGCTTCAGCGCTTTTGACGACAAATTGCCGTCTTTGGCTTTCAGCAAAAACGCGTCAATGCCACCATTATGCTCGACCGAACGCAGCGCGCTGGCAGAAATGCGCATTTTCAGCGCGCGGCCCAGCGTCTCGCTCGGCAGGCTGACTTGCTGCAGATTGGGCAGGAAACGACGCCGCGTCTTGTTCATCGCGTGGCTCACATTATTGCCGCTCATTACCGATTTGCCGGTCAGTTCGCATACACGTGACATCGGGTCACTCCTATTAAATCCAAATAAAGCGGGGCTGCCCGTGGGCGCGCCCCTATCTGGCCTTTGATATAGAAAACAGCCTGCCCGTCGTCAAGTGAATAAAATGCGGGCAAAGCGGCTTCTACATGACGATACCGGTAATCTTGAAAATGCCGCTGCCGGTAATCACCGGCCCGTCCGAGCCGACCAGCCGACCGGTGACGAAACCGTTATTTTTCGTCTGCCGCGTCACTTCTGTTTCGCAGACCAAAAAATCGCCTAGTTGGCCGGGCGACAGAAAGTCAAAATTAAACGAGACAGAGGGAGTAAAACTCCGCTCGCCCATCGCATTATGCAGCCCGAAAGCCAGGCCGACATCCATCGCCGTCATCAACATGCCGCCATGGCAAATGCCGGCCGGATTGCACATATGCGGCGCAACACGAAAACCGATTTGCATATCGCCCATCTCGCCGCGCACATAAAGCGGGCCGACATGGTCGGTAAAATGCGTGTCCAAATGCTCGAAACGACCGCCAAAATCGAGCTCTTTAAAACCCTCGGGAATATCCATGAGACGCTTTACTTACCTGCTTTGATGAAGCCGAACAAATGCGCGGCTACTTTCCGAATTTGAATTTCTTCCGAGCCTTCCGTGATGCGATAGCGCCGATGGTGGCGATAAATATGCTCAAACGGCATATGCCGCGAATAGCCAATGCCGCCATGCACTTGAATGGCACGGTCAGCCGCCTCGCAAACCAGCCGATTGGCGCGATAATTGCACATGGACACTTTATCCGACAGATAAATCGCCACTTCCGGCTTGCTCATCTCATCCATTTGCGCCGCCGTTTTATAAACCAGATTGCGGATCATCTCGCATTCAGTGTGCAGCTCGGTGAGCGGAAATTGTATCGCTTGATTGGTTGCCAGAGGCTTGCCGAAAGGAGCACGTTGTTTCGCATATTCGACGCTCTCATTGATGCAATATTGCGCCGCGCCAACGCCGGATGCGGCTTGGCGGATGCGGTTTTCATGCACAAAATGCTGCGCCAGAGCCAGCCCTCTATCCAACTCGCCCAAGATCGCACTATCGGGCACCCAAATATTGGTGAAAGACACGCGCGGATGGTCGGTCGGCATGTTGAAGGTCCACATATATTCCTCAACCTTGACGCCCGGATCATCGGCCTCGACCATGAAACAAGTAATGCCCTTGGCCGCGCCATCATCGCCCGAGGAGCGCGCAAACAGCATGACATGGCTCGCCGCATGCATGCCTGTGGTCCACATTTTTTCGCCATTCAGCAGCCAGCCATCGACCCCGTCGCGGGTCTCGCGCACGGCGCGGGTCTCCATCCAAGTGGCGTCGGAACCGTGATGGGGCTCGGTCAAGCCAAAGCAAATGCGGTGCGTGCCGGCCAGCATGCCATTAATATAGGTATCGGCTTGTTCAGGCGTGCCGAAATCGCGGAACATCAGCACTTGCGGCAGATTGCCGACAATCGAGCTTTCATTTTGCAAATCATTGTGCAGGCCCAGCCCTGTAGCGGCGAGGTGTTCGCGTATCACCGCCATGGCAAGATTGGAGCCGTCCGCCCCGCCAAATTCCTTCGGCAACCCGAAACGCAAATGCCCCGCTTTGTCGGCGCGGCGGCGCATTTCGCGCAGTAATTCTTCCCATTCGGGGCGCGGCAGGCCGTCATTATCCCAATCCGTGCGCGCATGTTCGCGGCGATGGTCAAAAAACCGATTATTATCATCCTGCATTTGCAGCGGGATAATCTCATCCTCGATGAATTTGTCCAATACCGCCAAATATTGCTTAATTCCTTCCGGAATCTCGAAATCCATGGCCAAACCCTCCCTGTGCTTGGCAAAAGCATGCCGAAGCGCGCGGCAAGAGGCAAGAGCTTAAGTGTCGCAAAGGCGTTCCTCTGTGGCAGCGGTAAAAAGCCCTGTTTATCAATCACCTACTATATATGGGCGTGAACATATGCGGCACGGCTACTATGTAAGTGATTCGGACATGCTCTGTTCTTTACCCGTTCCCTGTTTCGGGCCGAAACTGAGTCGCAATCGAATCGGCACCGAATCGACAGCCGACTCACCGCCTCCCAAACCCGCCGCCCTGCGACCCAAAGCCCCGAAAACCGCGCTTGCCAAACGCCAAGCGGCGCGCCATGTTGAGCCCATGTCCGGCATTTCTTTCCAGCCCAATTTACGCATTGTTCTTGGCCCCACCAATACGGGCAAGACGCATTTGGCGATGGAACGCTTGCTGGCGCATGATAGCGGCATGATCGGCCTGCCGCTGCGGCTGCTGGCGCGTGAGGTCTATGATCGGTGTCTGCGCGGTGATTTTGGCCGCGTCCACAAGGCCGATTTGGCGCTGATGACGGGCGAAGAAAAAATCTTGCCGCCGAAAGCCAAATATTTCATCTGCACCACTGAGGCCATGCCGATCAGCCGTGAGGTAGAATTTGTCGCCATTGATGAGTGCCAATTGGCGGCCGATACGGAACGCGGCCATGTGTTTACCGACCGCGTGTTGCATTTGCGCGGCACAGCGGAAACCATTCTTTTGGGCGCGGCGACCATGGCGCCGATCCTGCGCCAATTGCTCGGCAAAATTGATATTGAAAGCCGGGCGCGGTTTTCGCGGCTTGGCTGGGGCGGCAGCCATAAATTATCGCGCCTGCCGCGGCGTTCGGCCGTGGCGGCCTTTTCGGCCGAAAATGTTTACGCCATTGCCGAGATTATCCGCCAGCAACGCGGCGGCGCAGCCGTGGTGATGGGTGGGTTGAGCCCGCGCACCCGCAACGCCCAAGTCGAAATGTATCAATCCGGCGAGGTTGATTTTTTGGTCGCCACTGACGCCATTGGCATGGGGCTGAATATGGATGTCGACCATGTCGCTTTTGCGCAACGGCGCAAATTTGACGGGCGGCGCAATCGTGACCTGACACCGGCCGAATTGGCGCAAATTGCCGGTCGCGCCGGTCGCCATACCAGCGATGGCAGCTTCGGCGTGAGCGGCGATTTGCCGCCATTTGACGATGCGCTGATCGAAGCCATTGAGACGCATGAATTTGAAGCCGTCAAAGGGCTTTACTGGCGCAACCCCAATCTCGATTTCGCCTCGCTGGAGGCCCTGCTTTTAAGCCTTGAAAAGCCGGCCCCACGGCCCGGCCTTATTCGCGCGCCGGTGGCCGATGACCAGCAAGCGTTGAAAATGCTGAGCCGCGACCCCGATACGCTCGACCTTCTGGGCGACGAAAACGCCCTGCGCCTGCTTTGGGAGGTGGCGCAAATTCCCGATTTCCGCAAAACCACAATGGGCGAGCACGCCACGCTGATCGGCGAGCTGTTCGGCTTTTTGCAAAGCGATGCGGGGCTTATCCCCGAGGCGTGGCTGGCCGAACGCATTGAGCGTTGCGACCGGCTGGAGGGCGATATTGACACATTGTCTATGCGCCTCGCCCATATTAGAAGCTGGACATATATTGCGCAGCGGCAAGACTGGCTGGCCGACCCGGCCCATTGGCAGGCGCTGTCGCGTGGTGTAGAAGATCGATTATCAGACGCGTTGCACGCCAAGCTGATGGGTAAATTTGTAGACCGCAAAACATCGGCGCTGCTGCGTCGATTGGCCGGAAAAGAGGACATAGTGGCGGATATTGAAGAAAGCGGCGATATTCTCGTCGAGGGCGAATATATGGGCCGCCTCAATGGCTTGCATGTCGAACGCGACCCGCGCCTGAAAGGCGCGCCGGCCGGCACAGCGCGGGCGGCGGTGGAAAAAACCGTCGGCGAAGCTTTGCGCCAGCGCGCACAAGCCATCGCAAATGCCGGCGACGCCGATTTTACCCTCAGCGAAACCGGCGCGATTATCTGGCAAAATGCGCAAATCGGCAGCCTCGATATCACTGCCGGACGCGATGATAACCGCCTTGCCTATTTATCGCCGAGCGCGCAATTGCTGGCCGATGAGACCTTGACCGGCGAGGCACGCCAGCGCGCCGAAACGCGGCTATCGGAATGGGTGCGGGCCAAAATCGCCACCGATTTGGCGCCTTTGAAAGGTCTGGAAGCGGCTGAAGGCCTGCAAGGTCTGGCGCGCGGCTTGGCTTTTCAATTGCTGGAAAATAAAGGCAGCCTGCCGCGCCGCGATATTGCCGATATATTATCAAAGCTTACCCAAGACCTGCGCGGGCAATTGCGCAAGCTGGGTGTGCGCTTTGGCTTTTACACCGTGTTTATGCCGGCGCTGTTAAAGCCCGCTCCGGCCCGTCTGCTGGCGCTTTTGAGCCTGATTGAGGCCAATCGGCAGGCCGATACGCCGCGCGATATTGCGGCCAGTCTGGAAAGCCTGCCGGCGGCCGGTTTGACCTCATGCGCGCGCGCACCGCTGCCGTTTTGGCTGTATCGCGCCGCCGGGTTTTACACCACGAAAAGCCGCGCCATTCGCCTCGACATGCTGGAGCGTCTGGCAGATCTTATTCGCCCGGCACTGGAAGAGAGCAAGGCAACGCATGGCCATGGCTTTGAAGCCAGCGAGGCGATGATGTCGATTATGGGCTGCGGAGCCGAAGAGCTGGCTGAGATTCTCGCGGCTTTGAGCTATCAGGCGCATGAGAAAGAAGCGCATGTTGCAGCGCCTGAAACACCGGCGATGCAAGAAGCCGCAACCGAAGAAGCGCCGGTCGAAGAAGCGCCGGTCGAAGAAGCGCCGGTCGAAGAAGCACCGGTCGAAGAAGCACCGGTCGAAGAAGCACCGACCGAAGAAACCGAAACGCCAATTTCTGAAGCGACTGAACCTGAAGCGACTGAACCTGAAGCGACTGAACCTGAAGCGACTGAGCCTGAAGCGACTGAACCTGAAGCGACTGGGCCGACAGAAACCAAAATGGTGACCTATTGGCGTCCGGCCCGCAAAACGCAAAATCGCCCGCAAAGCCGAAATCGCAGCCAGCAAGGCGGCAAGAACCGGCGCAGCGGGGAGGCCAAAGGCCAAGCATCCGGCACAACAAAAAAAGATGCGCCGAAAAACGGCGGCGCAAAACCGGCGGCCAAACAGCCCGACCCGAACTCGCCCTTCGCCGTGCTGAGAAACCTGCAAAATGGCGGCAATGACTAGCCCGACCGGCAAATCCGCACCGACGGCTATGCGCGTCGATAAATGGCTGTGGCATGCCCGCTTTTTTAAAACCCGCACATTGGCCACCAAATTGGCGGCGGCGGGCAATATTCGCATTAACGGGCAAAAACAAACCCGCGCGGCGGCCAATGTGCGGGTCGGCGATGTGCTGACCTTTCCGCTGCAAAGCCATATCAGGATCATTGAGATTGTCGCACTGAGCACGCGGCGCGGCCCGGCACCGGAAGCACAAGCACTTTATATCGACCAAGCGCCGCCGCAGCCGCAGCCGAAATCCGAAAAACCGGCCTTTCGCGAGATCGGCGCCGGGCGCCCGACCAAAAAACAACGCCGCGCACAAGACGCCTTTACCGGTCGCGGCACGCCCGGCAATTAGCCTTGCGACAAATGGCATATTGCCTCTTTCGAAGATGTAGCCTATTTAGACAGCCATGTTGGATAAGTTAAAAACACTGTTCGCCGAACCGGTAAGCGAAACCCAAGCCCCGCAATCAGACGCATTGCATATTGCCGCCGCCGCGCTTTTGGTGCGCGCCGCGCAAATTGATGGCAATATGGATACGGGCGAAGAGACACTATTGGCGCGCCTTGTCGGCCCGCATTTCGGCCTTGACGATGCGGCCGCCGCGACATTGATCAATGAAGCCAAAGACGCGGCCAATGACGCCAGCGATTTGTTCCAATTTACCAATCGCATCAACCAACATTTCGGCGAAAGCCATAAAATCATGCTGCTGGAATTGCTGTGGCAAATTGTGCTGAGCGATGGCGTGGTCGATGATTACGAAGCCAACTTGCTTCGTCGCGTTGCCGGCCTTATATATGTGACCGATCAGCAAGCCGGTCAGGCGCGCAAAACCGCTGAAGCGGCGCTCAATATCTAGGAAGACCCATGACTTATATCGTTACCGAAGATTGTATTAAGTGCAAATATACTGACTGCGTTGAAGTGTGCCCGGTGGACTGCTTTTACGAAGGCGAGAATATGCTGGTCATCCATCCGGATGAATGCATCGATTGCGGTGTGTGCGAACCCGAATGCCCGGCTGATGCGATTAAGGCCGATACGGAATCGGGTCTTGAAAAATGGCTCGAAGTGAACACGAAATATGCCGATATCTGGCCCAATATCACCTTGCGCAAAGACGCGCCGAGCGATGCGGATGACTGGCTCAATAAGCCGGGCAAATTCGAGGCGCATTTCACCGAGGCCCCCGGCGCCGGCGACTAATGGCGCATGCATTTGAAAATGCGCTTTTTTTGTGATATACTCACCGCAAGTGATTAATTCGGGTCAAAAATCGGTCTTTCAATAGCTTTCCGGTCAGGGTCTCACTGCGAGGCCCGCTTGCCTATGGCCTTTTGACCCCGACCATACTGGAGCACGACATGGCAACAGCGAAAAAACCCGCCGCCAAAAAAGCGGCAGCAAAAACCACGGCCAAAAAGCCTGCGGTAAAAAAAGCCGCGCCGAAAACGACAGCCAAAAAACCTGCGGTGAAAAAAGCCGCTCCAAAAACGACAGCCAAAAAAATACCGGTGAAAGCGGCAGCGAAAACCGCAAGCAAGACGGCAACTAAAACTGCGAGCAAGACTGCGGCTAAAGAAGTCGCGCGCAAATCGGCACTGGGCTTCCGCATCAATGAGCATATTGTTTATCCGGCGCATGGTGTTGGCCAGATTACCGAGATTGCAACGCAGGAAATCGCCGGCATGAGCCTCGATTTGTTTGTCGTCAAATTCGAAAAGGAAAAAATGGTGCTGCGCGTACCGCTCGACAAAGCCAAGGATATCGGTATGCGCAAGCTGGCCGATGATAAGGTTATGGATGGCGCCGTGAAAACGCTGAAAGGCCGCGCCCGGGTAAAACGCACCATGTGGAGCCGCCGCGCGCAGGAATATGAAGCGAAGATCAATTCCGGCGATTTAATCGCCATTGCCGAAGTGGTGCGCGACCTGTTCCGCAATGAAAACCAGCCCGAGCAGAGTTATTCCGAGCGTCAGCTTTATGAAGCAGCGATGGAACGCATGGCGCGCGAAGTGGCGACCATTGAGAAAACCACGGAAGATGAAGCGATTGTGAAGCTGGAAGCCATTTTGGCCAAGACCACGGGTGGCGCGCGGCGTCAGCCCGGTTCCGACGCAGCATAAAGCTGAACCTGAGAATAAATATTTTTTAGAATTATTCAAAAAAACCGGTTTTTCGGTGAACCGATTTGCCGCGTCTCGCGTATCCTTCATAGGAGGAATGCGCAATGGCTCATTTGGATACACGCGAAACCGTCACAGCCGGTCGTCAATTCATCAAAAAGGCAATGAAGATGCCGATGCTCGAGGTCGAGCACGAGCAGAAACTGGCCCGCAGTTGGAAAGATGAGCGTGACGAAAAAGCTCTGCACGAGCTGACCTCGGCGCATGTGCGCTTGGTCGTCGCCATTGCCGCGAAATTCCGCAATTACGGTCTGCCCATGGGCGATTTGGTGCAAGAGGGCAATATTGGCCTGATGCAAGCCGCCGACCGTTTTGACCCGGACCGCGAAGTCCGTTTTTCGACCTATGCCGGTTGGTGGATCCGCTCTTCAATTCAAGATTATGTGTTGCGTAATTGGTCAATCGTCCGCACCGGCACAACGGCAGCGCAAAAATCACTGTTTTTCAACATGCGTCGTCTGCGCGCCCGCATCAATGATATCGGGGCCAATATGACCCATGAAAGCCGCCATTATGTGGCGCGCGAATTGGGCGTGCGCATGGAGGATGTGGTCAATATGGAAGGCCGTATGGAGGCCAATGACCGCTCCCTCAATGCGACGATTTCAGACCGCAGCGATGAAGGCGGCACGACGCAATGGCAAGACCTTCTGGTCTGCGACCGCGAGCTGCCGGATGCAACTGTTTCCAATCGCCTCGACACAAAACAACGTGTGCGCTGGATTGCCGAAGCCATGAGCGGTTTGAATGAGCGCGAAATGACGATTATTCGCGCCCGCCGTCTGGCCGAAGAAAGTGTCACGCTGGAAAGCCTTGGCCATAAGCTGGGTATCTCGAAAGAACGTGTGCGCCAAATCGAGCACGAAGCGCTGATCAAATTGCGTGGCGCGCTGATGGAAAAAACCAATCATAATCCACGCCACGCCGGTCTTTTATAAACACTTGCGCCGCTAGGGCATGACCAGCTTGATAAGCTGACCGCGCTGCAGGGTTGCATCCTCTTGCAATTGATTGAGCACGCGCAAAAGCGCAAGCCGCTCTTTCACCGGCCCGCCCATGCGCCGTGCCAAAGAATACAACGTATCGCCGCCGCCGATTTGCACCACTTGCAACCGCAGCGGCTTAATCGCCGCGATTTGGACATCAGTCAGAAAATCAATGCGTCGTTGCAAAGCCTTCATGGCTTGGCGCGCCGCGCCTGTTTGCCCTTTCGGGGCCAGCACGCCAAAACGCATAATCTGGGTATCGCTATGGTCGACGGCCAATAGCAAGGCGATGCCGTCCGGTGTCTCCACCTCGCCGAAAACCGCAGCCCGCCCGTCAATCGTCAAATCCCGCACGGCGCGCAAATCAGCCCCCGCCGCCCAGCTTGAGCGCATATATTCATCCAACGGTTCAAACCCGATGCGCTCATCCAAATCGAAAATAATCTGGGTCTCATTGGCATGTGTGGCGATGACGCGGCGCGGCGTATTTTCCAGCGCAAAACCCTTCGGCACTTGATAGCTGATACGCAGACCCGCATGCGAAAAGCGGCGTCCATTGACGACGCCTTGGCGCGGCCCATCGCCATACACCATGCCTTGAATGGCCTGCATATGCGCCTCGATACCGCGGCGCGGCGCAGCGCTTAATTTTTGTGCGGCGGCTTTTTGCCGCGCTTTGGCGACGCGGTCTTTATTGTTCGGATGCGAGTCAAACCAGCTCGCCTTGCCCGCCTTGCCGCCTGCGCGATAGCTTGCATAGGCTCCTAATGCGGCTAGAAAATCGGCTTGCGCGACCGGGTCATAGCCGCTTCGCGCCAAGGCCTTAATGCCGAGATTATCGGCCTCATATTCGTTTTCGCGGCTGTAGCCGGCCAGCAAAAGCCCGCCCCCGGCATTTAGCAGCTCGCCTGTGACATTGGCGCTGACACCGGTGCCGGCGCTGATGACCGCGCCCAACACCCCCGCCACCACGGCCGTGCCGACAGCGGCGCTATGGCGTCTGGCCCCGTGGCGCGCCGTCACATGGGCGATTTCATGACCGATGACCCCGGCCAATTGCGCCTCGCTATTGGCCAAGGCGAGAAGCCCGCGTGTCACATAAGTATAGCCGCCGGGCAGCGCAAAAGCGTTGACAATGGGCGTGTCGAGCACGGTGACGCGATAATTGGCCGTATCACCTTGCGTCACGCGCGCCAGCACGCCCTCAACATAAGACGTCACTTTCTCATTATCGTAAGCCCCGCCATATTCTTGCAAGACAAGCGGGTGTTGTTCGGCCCCAATGCGCGCTTCATCTTCGGCACTCATCAAGGTCGCGCCGCCGCAAGACGCGACCAATAAGGCCGCCATGACGCTTAGATGAAGATGGGCATATCGCAACAGGCTCATAGGCTAAGCCAACGCTATTCAACCGCACCCGTCAAGACATACGGGTCAAGATGCGCGAAAAACCGAAAGGCGCGGCGGAAAAACTTGTCGCGCCGCCTTGGCTTGGCTATTTTGGTCGCATGGTCCCGTAGCTCAGTCGGATAGAGCATCAGATTCCTAATCTGAGGGTCGGTGGTTCGAATCCACCCGGGATCATTTACCTTAAAAGCGGTATACGGCCCCGGCACTGAGGCGATCGCTATTGGCGCCATCCATATCGGTTTCGACATATTCAATACGGATCGATGTGTTGTAATTCAACGGCACATCGGCACCAAAGCCATAAATCAGGCCTTCTTTGGCTTCGTCATAATTATCGTCACCGCCGGTAATTTTGGCATCACCGCGCGCCAGACCGATACGCAAAAACGGCTCGAATCCCTCGCCCGGCGAGCGCAACACACCCGAAAGCGACAAGACGCTGGCTTGGTTGTTTTGCGCATTGGCATCAACATTGGCGATCGATGTGTAGCTGAACTCGACCGCGGCAAACGCATTGACCTGCCCGCCGGCAAAAAGGGTAAAGCCCTGACTGTCAATATCGGCGCCGCTATCTTCATAGGCCATAAGACCACCGCTCAGGCCGATATAGTTTTGCGCTGCGACCGGTGTGCCAAGGCAGATGGCGATTAAGGCCGCAAAAAGGAAGCTCGACATGTGTTTCATTGTTATGTCCCCAAACTGATTCGTTTTCCCATTCTGCGCCTTTGGCCGGTAAAAATCCAGCCATGCAGCACGCGTGTCTGACCGCTTCTGGACGCGGCGCGTGCCTGCGCTATATTGCGGGCATGAGCGACACGCAATTTGACCAAAAACCGCAAAAGCGAAGCGGCCCGCCGCTTCTGTCTTGTTATGACGATCTCGCCGGTTCCTGCGCGCATGGTTGGGCCATGCTGGCGCGCGGCGTGAAGGACAGAAAAAGCGCTTTTCACACGCCCTGCGTCGCAACATTGCGCGACGATGGCAGCCCGGCCATACGCACAGTGGTGTTGCGCGGCTGCGATATAGAGGCGCGTCATCTGCGCTTCCACACCGATACGCGCTCCGGCAAGATTGCTGAATTGCAAGCCAATCCGCAGGCCGCCATGCATTTTTATGACGCCACGGCAAAGCTGCAATTGCGGTTGAGCGTGCGCCTGGAATTGGTCACCGGCTCCGATTATGACGCGGCCTGGCAAGCCACACGGCCCATGAGCCGCGAATGTTACCAAGTCACCACCGCGCCGGGCAGCGTGTTGGACGACCCTTACGCCGTCAGCTTCGACCCGGTTGCGACGCAAGATGGCGAGGATTATTTCGTGCCGGTGCGCGCCCATGTCGAGCAAATGGAATGGCTTTATCTGGCCGCCAAAGGCCATCGCCGCGCGCTGTTTGATTTCGTCAAGGGCACGCAAAACTGGTTGGTGCCGTAACTGCGACAGCTTAGCGCTTGGCAAAAACTGCCAAAATGCCTATCTAAGAGCTGGATATGAAGGAGACGCATCATGCTGAATAAATTCTTGCTGAGCCTCGCGGCTCTGGCTTTTATCGCCACGCCGGGCCTTGCCGCTGACGCCGAAAAAGGCGCCAAAGTGTATAAAAAATGCGTTTCGTGCCACATGATTGGCGACAAGGCGAAAAACCGCGTCGGCCCGCAGCTTAACGGCATTGTCGGCCGCGCCATTGCCTCGATCGGCGATTATAAATATTCCAAAGCGATGAATAAATATGCCGAAGCCAATAAGGTCTGGTCGGAAGAAAACCTCGGCGCCTATTTGGCCAATCCGCGCAAAACCGTCAAAGGCGGCCGTATGGCCTTTGCCGGTCTGCGCAAACAAGCAGACGTCGATAATATCATTGCCTATTTGAAACAAGCGTCGAAATAAACCGCTTTTCATCGGGCAAAAGAAAACCGGCACTGCAAGAGGCAGCGCCGGTTTTTTTATCTCCGAATGTCAGCGCCTTATTTGACGCGTTCAAGGATCGACAGATAATTGGCCACCGCCGCGCCACCCATGTTGAAAATACCGGCCAGCTTGGCGTCTTTCACCTGCATCTCATCGGCCTCGCCCATCAACTGGCGCGCCGCCATAACATGCATGGAGACGCCTGTCGCACCGACCGGATGGCCCTTGGCTTTCAGCCCACCCGACGGGTTGACCGGCAATTTGCCGTCTTTGTAAACCGTGCCGTCGGCCAGCGCCTCAGCGCCCTTGCCCGCCGCGGTCAGCCCCATGGCTTCATATTGAATAAGCTCGGCAATGGTGAAGCAATCATGCGTTTCGACCAGCGACAAATCATCCAGTGTCACACCGGCTTCCTGAAGCCCGTTACGCCAAGCCGTGGCCGGGCCGTCAAAAGCCGTAACATCGCGCTTGCTCATGGGCAGGAAATCATTGGCTTGGGTACGGGCGCGGAAAGCAATGGCTTTATCATGCGCCTGCGCCGTGTCCTCATCGGTCAGCACAATGGCAGCCGCGCCGTCTGAAATCATAGAGCAATCCGTGCGCTTCAGCGGTCCGGCCACAATCGGGTTTTTGTCGCTCTCGGCACGGCAGAACTCAAAACCGAAATCCTTCTGCATATGCGCCAGCGGATTGACTGCGCCGTTTTTGTGGTTTTTCGCGGCAATATGCGCCAGCGCATCGGATTGGTCGCCATATTTTTGGAAATATTTGCCGGCCACAACACCGAAAATCCCCGGAAAGGTAAGGCCTTGATTGCCCTCTTCCGGCATGTAAGAAGCGCGCGACAGACACCGTCCGACATCGCCGCTCGACAAATGCGTCATTTTTTCAACGCCAATGGCCAGCACGCGACGCGCTCGGCCCGCCTCGATTGCGTTGGCGGCCTGAAACACGGCTGCCGAACCGGAACCGCAGGCATTTTCAACCCGTGTCGACGGCGTGAAGCGGAACGCATCCGAGACTTGCAGGGCCAGCGAGGAGATGAAATCCTGCTCCGACATGCCGGCGTTAAAAGTCGCGACATAAATCGCGTCAATTTCCTCGGCCGTGACGCCGGCATCAGCCATCGCCTCATTGGCGGCGGCGACCAGCAGGTCTTCCAGACCCATATCCTCTAATTTACCGAATTTTGTGTGGCCCCAGCCTACAATGCATACTGACATGTCTGTTCTCCGTTTATATTTGACGTCAAACTGACGCCCACGGACTTTTTTGTCAAGCGGCGCAACGCCCCAACAGCCGCTCAGGTGAGGCCCAAAAAGGCCAGAATATCCGGCCCGATTTCATGCTCCAGACCGGGGCCGATATCGTGCCCCATGCCCTCCACCGGCCGCCATAGCGCGCCCGGCACATGCGCCGCAATATCGGCACCACACGCCACATCAATAAGCGTATCATCAGTGCCGTGAATGACCATAAAAGGCAGGCCAATTGTGGCCAGACGCGCCACCCGACTGCCATCGGCAATCGCCGCTGCCATTTGTCGCACAATACCCGGCGGGTGATAATGACGCGCCGCAATCCTCTCGGCCAGCGCGCGGCGTATGGCTTCCGGTGTAGAAAAAGCCGGGCTCATATGCTCGCCCAGCATGTCGGTCAAATAGGCGGTGAGCGCTTCTATATCGTCAACATCATCCGGCGGGGCCAGTTCCGAGACAGCCGGGCGCGGCAGCTCGGGATTGCCCGAGCTTGACATGACGCAGATCACATGCGCCATGCGCTCTGCGTGGCTGAAAGCCAAATGTTGCGCCACCATGCCGCCCAGCGACATGCCGAAAATATTGGCTTTTTCAACGCCCAACGCATCCATCAGGCCGATAACATCCGCCGCCATATCGTCAATGCCATAGGGCACGGGAAAGCTTGCCCCGGCTTCCGCCGCGCTGAGCAGCGCCATAATATCGGGCACGCCGGCGACATCGAGCTTTTGGCTTTCCCCGACATCGCGATTGTCAAATATGATGACCTCGAGACCGGCCGCGACAAAATAATCGATAAAGGCTTGCGGCCATTGGATAAGCTGTGTGCCGAGACCGCGAATAAGGATAAGCGGTGCGGCTTTCGCCGTGCCTGCGGGGGTGAAACGCTCATAGCAAAGCGATATTCCATTGGCCTGAATAAGCGGCATCATCCCTCTCCCTTTTTATCCAAGATAGTTTATACTCACCCGCATCATGCCGACAAGGCAAGGTCGATAAGGCAGTGCCCGGATAAAGACAGGTCGTTTCTCAAATATGCAGCGTCATTTTTCAGCCCTCGAAGATACTGAATTCGATTTGGCCATTATAGGAGGTGGCGCGACCGGCGCCGCCATTGCGCTGGATGCGTCCTTGCGCGGTCTGTCTGTGGCGCTGATCGATAAGGGTGATTTTTCTGCCGCCACCTCGGCCGGCTCGTCCAAGCTTATCCATGGCGGCTTGCGCTATCTGGCACAAGGCCACATTAATGATGTGCGCGAAGGCCTGCGCGAGCGCCGCCATTGGCAACGCATGGCCGCGCATTTGGTGCACCCGCTGCCCTTCGCCCTGCCTGTCTATGCCGGCGCCAAGCCGGGCCGCGCATTGTATAAAATCGGGCTTTATCTGTACGACCTTCTATCGTTCGACCGCAATCGCGCCAGCGATGCGATGCAAAAAATGCCCGGCCATCGCTCCATGACGGCGGCGCAAATTTTGGGATTAGTGCCCGAATTGGCGCGCCAATCCGAGGCGGGCGGCGCGCTGAGCGGCGGGCTTTTATACCATGACGGACAAATGCTCTCGCCCGAGCGCCTGTGCCTCGCCATGCTGCGCACAGCCGTCGAGGCCGGTGCTGTGGTGGTGAATTATGCCGAAGCAACTGATTTTATCCGCGACGGCGCGCGCATTTGCGGCGTCAAAGTAAGAGATGGGCTGAGCCGCCAAAAAGCCGAATTGCGCGCCGCGCTGACCATCAACGCCGCCGGCCCATGGGCCGATATGGTGATGCAGCAAGCTGCGGATACGCGCGCGGGCACACAAGCGGGCAAAAAACTCATCCGCTCAAAAGGCATTCATATCGTCACCCGCAATTTGACGCGCGGCGTCGCCTTGGCGGCACCGGTCGAGGATGAGCATTTATTTGTGCTGCCTTGGATGGGCTGCAGCGTGCTGGCCACGACGGACACGAAATTTGATGATGTGCCCGATAAAGCCACGGTCGGCGATGATGATATTGATGCGCTGCTGGCCAAGACCAATCGCGTGCTGCCGACGGCCAAGCTGACGCGCGATGATATCCTATACGCCTATGTCGGCCTGCGCCCGCTCGTTGCCGATATTGATACACCGGCGGATGCGACTTACGGCCTGTCGCGCGGCAGCGAGATTTACGACCACGGCACCGAAGATGGCCTGCACGGCCTGATTTCAGCACTGGGCGGCAAATGGACAACAGCGCGCCGACTTGGCGAGCAGACAGTTGATTTGGCTTTCGAGCATCTCGGCCAGACGCCGAATAAAAAACGCAGTGCCGATACGCTTTTGACGTGTAGCCCACGACAAGGGCTCGGCCAATTTATGGATGACATGCGCGCCCGCTTCCCGCAAGTCGAGACGCCGCATCTTGATGTGCTGAGCCGGCTTTACGGAAGGCTGCTGCCCGCCATGATGGCGCGCCCGGTCGATGGCCTGGTCAAGCTGGGCGACACGGTATTGGCCAAGCGCGTCGCCTTTGCGCTGGACGAAGAAATGGCCGTGTGCCTGTCCGATGTGGTACTGCGCCGCCTCATTGAGGGCCAGACCGGCATGTTGTCGAAAACCCAAATCGACGCCATTGCCGCCTATATGGCAGCGCGGCTGGACTGGTCAGAAGCCGAGCTGAAACGCCAAAAAACCGCGCTGGCCAAACAAATGGCACTTCCAAAACAAACGGCGAAAAAGCCGACGAAAAAAGCCGGTGCCAAACAGACCGACTAAATCCGCTTATCCGACACGCCGGTCATGACCCTCCCAATAGGGGTCGCGCAGTTCGCGGCGCAGAATTTTGCCCGATGGGTTACGCGGCAGGGCCGCCACGAAATCTACTGATTTGGGCAATTTGTAACCGGCAATGCGCTCGCGCGCAAAAGCGATGATTTCCTCCGGGTCCAATTCGACCCCGGCTTCCGGCACCACACAGGCCTTCACTGCCTCGCCCCATTTTTCATCCGGCACACCGATAACCGCGACATCGGCAATTTGTGGATGGGCGAATAAGGCGTTTTCGACCTCGGCCGGATAAACATTTTCGCCGCCTGAGACAATCATGTCTTTGACACGGTCATGGATGAACACATAGCCTTCATCATCGAGGAAACCGGCATCGCCGGAATAAAACCAACCATCCTTCACCGCACCGGCCGTCGCATCGGGCTTGGCCCAATAGCCTTTCATATTGGATTTGGCGCGCATGATAATCTCACCCACCTCGCCTTGCGGCACGTCCTTGCCTTGCTCATCGACGATACGGATTTCCACGCCTTTATTGGGTTTGCCACAAGAACGCAGCTTGCCGCGCGCCGGATCATGATCGGCGGGGCTCAAATGCGTGCCGCAGCCGGTCGTTTCGGTCAGGCCATAAACTTGCACAAAGTCGCATTTAAACTTCGCCGCCGCCTGCACCAGCAATTCCTCAGAAATTGGCGAGGCCCCGTAAATCACCTGTTTGACGCTGGATACATCAGCCGAAGCAATGGTCGGCTGCTGCATCACAAACAGGATAACCGCCGGCACCATGAACAATATATTGACCTTCTCGACCTCGATCAGCCGCAATATCTCAGCCGGATCAACCTCCGGCAAGACGGTCACCTTCGACCCCTCATGCAGGCCGATAAGCCCGACATTGACACCGGCAATATGAAAAAGCGGCATGCATAGCAGCACATGGTCATCCGCCCCCCAACCGGCCCATTCACCGGCTTGGTCGAGCGCGCTTTGCATATTCATATTGGTCAGCTGCACGCCTTTCGGATGGCCGGTCGTGCCGGAGGTGTAAAGCTGGATAAAATCATCATCTGCTTCATAAGCAAGCTGCGGATGCACCGCCGCGCCGCCATCGCGCCAATCGGTGAAAGACGGCCAATCAGCATGGCCGCCATCCATGGCGACAACTTGTTTGACGCTTGGGCAATCGGCCAAAATGCCTTCAATCAGCGGCACGAAATCCTTGCCGACAAAAACCATTTCGGCTTTCGCATCGTTCAACACATAGGCCACTTCCGGCCCGGCGAGACGCGAATTGACACCGACCAGCACGCCGCGGGTTTTCTGTACGCCGTAAAGAAGCTGAAAATAAAGGTCGGAATTGGCACCCATAAAAGCAATGCGCGCATGCGGTTTAATCCCGGCGCTCAATAATTGCTGCGCCACCTGATTGGACAATTGGCTCAAAGCGGCATAGCTGGTCGTGCGGTCTTTATAAACCAAAGCGGTTTTTTCGCCCTGCTGGGCTGCTTGTGCTTCCAGCGCCTCGATCAGAATAAAATCACGCATCACTCTCTCCGTTTATGTCTCCCTCAGTGGTAAAAATAGCTTAGCGCGGCAAAAATCTGTGTAAAGGGCATGGTTTTGCGCTAGGGTTTTTTCACGAGGGAGATTGCTTATGACACTTGCACATCCAAAATTCGCCTATGAAAAAGGCCTGCATCAAATCGGCAATGGCGCCTATGCTTGGCTGCAACCGGATGGCGGCTGGGGCTGGTCAAATGCCGGTTTAGTGGTCGATAGCGGGCAATCATTGCTGGTCGACACGCTGTTTGATGTGCCGCTGACACAAGACATGTTGGCCGCCTATCGTGACGCCGAAAAAGCCGCCGAGAGCGTCAATACCATCGTCAACACGCATCATAATGGCGACCATTGCAACGGCAATTGCTGCTGCCCCGACGCGCAAATTATTGCCCATAAATTGACGGCCGAGCATATGGCCGCCGAGCCGCCGGAAATGATGGTCGGCTTTCTGGACGCTGCGCCGGAGCTGGGCGTCATGGGCGATTATTTTACCTCCTGCTTTGGCCCGTTTGATTTCAAATCCGTGACGCAAAAATTGCCCGACACGCTGATTGAGGAAGAGACGACCATCAAGGTCGGTAACAAAGACGTGCATCTCATTCCCGTCGGTCCGGCGCATACGCCGGGCGATACTTTGGTGCATGTGCCGGCCGACCGCACCGTCTATACGGGCGATATTCTGTTTATCGGCGGTCATCCGATCCTGTGGGAAGGCCCGGTGCAGAACTGGATCAATGCCTGCGACCGCATCCTCGCCATGGATGTCGAGACGATAATTCCGGGCCATGGGCCGATTACCACCAAGGCCGGGGTTGAGGAAGTGCGGCATTATCTGGCGACCATGCGCCACGAAGCCCGCGCGCGTTACGAGGCGGGCATGAGCTATAAAGAGGCGGCATTTGATATTGCGCTGGGCGTATTTGATGATTGGGGCGACCGCGAGCGCATTGTCGTCAATTGCGCCACCATGTTCCACGAATTTGGCGCGCAGGAAAAACCCGATGTGGCCGAGCTGTTCACCGGCATGGCTGAGTATGCCAAAGCCCGTCCGCAGGGCAAACAGTGACCGCCCGCAGGGCAAATAAAATGCACCCGCAAGAAAAAACCCCCATCTAAATGCAAGAAATCGACGCTACCGGACTGAATTGCCCCATGCCCGTGCTGCGCCTGCAAAAGCATTTGCGCGGGGCCGAAAAAGGCGCGCAAATGCGGCTTCTCGCCACCGATCCGATGGCGGCCATTGACGTGCCGCATTTTTGCGCCGAACAAGGTCACACGTTATTGGCCCAAGAAACCCGCACCAAGGCCGCGCCGGGCGGTGCGGATTTATTGGTTTTCGAGATCGAAAAAGGCGCTTAATACAGCGCTTCAATATCCTTGGTGAAGCCGACTGTCAGGCGGCCGTCATGGGCGATGACCGGGCGCTTGATCAGCGCCGGTTGTGTCACCATCAGCGCGATGAGATGCGCTTCATCTTCATTATTTTTGTCTTCATCGGGGAGTTTGCGCCAGCTTGTGCCGCGCTTATTGAGCAGCACCTCCATCGGCGCCTGCGCCAGCCAGCCTTGAACCATATCGGCGCTCAGGCCGTCTTTTCTGAAATCGTGAAAAATGACCTCATAGCCCTTGGCAGCCAGCGCCGTGCGGGCGCGTTTCACCGTGGCACAATTGGGGATACCGTAAAGCGTTAGCGACATTATTCGCCTATTCTATTCTGCCGCCAGATAACCGGCGGTTTGCAAATCCGGTGTCATATCGACAATGCTGCGATAGGCGTTGGGCGTGGCGATACCCAATTCGCGGCGCACCTCATCCAGCGGCTTGGCCAGCAGGCTTTCCCAATGCGCGCCCGGCAAACCTTTGGCTGCCTTACCGAGACGGAAAGCCTCGCGCAGAGCGCGGCCAATGCCCAGATCCGGCGCTTCTTTACGTGTCACAAAAAACCCGGCGGCGATAATCACCAAAATGCCGAGATTGCCGAGCTGGCGATAAGTGACGGCCAGCAGGCATAATTCGCCCAACGGGTCGCGGCCGTAACCGGTGGCAACGTGCCACAGATCATGCGCGTCGCGCATGCGCTCGTGATATTTAATTTGGGCGGCAGACAATTCGCGCATCTCATCGCGGCCTTCAATCGAAGCATCGGTCAGCCCGTCAGCCGTGATTTGCTCAACCTTGGTGAAATTATAGTAGCGCTCGCCCAGCGACCCTTTCGGCAGGGACGCCAGCCAATCGCGGTCCAACAAATAATCAACCAGCGGCTTTTCAGCGCTCAGAATATCTTGGGCATGGGCGGTTTTTTGAAACCGCTTAAACGAGCGCAGGCCCGAATTGCCGGCCAGAGCTTCAAGGATGACAAATACTTGTTTGGTGTCTTCTTTATCCGCGATCAGTTTTTTAATCGCCCCGCCAATGCGCGCCAACTTGCTTTTCTGTGCCATGCTTCAACTCCAATTTGTTATAAAAATATAAGCAAAAACCGACACGAAATCCAGCTTTCCCGCTGCGACAAAAGTGGAATTTTTTGACGGCGCCTTATTGATTTTACCGCTTTAATGAGCTTCCTTGAAATCTCAGTGCCGGCATAGGCACAAGGCAGTGATTAAAAGGAGGGGATGATATGACCGCAATCACGGTAGTTACGGTATTTGAGGTGTCGGGGGATGAAGTTGATAAGGTGTTAAAGCTACAAGATGATTGCGAGGCTTTCGTTGCCGCTCAAGACGGCTTCATCAATTCAAAATTTTTGCGCTCTCAAACCGGCGAGGATAAATATAATATCGTTTCGGTTTCCGACTGGCAAAGCAGGGAAAGTTTTGACGTCGCGTTTTCCAGACCCGAACTGGCAGAATTGGTGGCGCACCATCCGAGATTTACCCATCATCGCGGCTTTTACGAGATTGTTCGCGACATTTAGCGCGATTATAAGCGGCTTGGATAGAAAAAGGGTTTCCGAGAAATCCCTGAAACCCTTTTTTCGGCAGGTCGGCTGGTGCCCTTGGGCGGACTCGAACCGCCACTCCCGTGAAGGAAACGGATTTTGAATCCGTCGCGTCTACCAATTCCGCCACAAGGGCCGACCAGCCCAAGCTGTTTGCCCGATTATCGCGGCGGCGTCAATATTCAGTTTTGGTGTGGTGCATGATTGGCGCATCTTTGGCGGTCTATGTCTTGATATGCACCGCATCATCATGGTCGTGCTGCCAGACCGTGCGCGTCACCATGCGCGCATGGGCAAATAAATCGGCCTCATGAATAATGCCGACCAGCACGCCGCCATCCAATACCGGCACGCCCTCGCCGATAAAATCGCGCATGGCGGTTTGCGCGAAAAGCGCATTATCATCGGCTTGCAGGATAAGCGGTGTGCGCTCTTGCAGCGGCAAACACATGGCGTCCAAGGGTTGGCTGACCAAATCATAGAGGCATAATTTACCGGCCCATTGGCCATCATCACCGACCAGATGCGCCTCGGCGCAATGCGCGGCGGCCATACGCTCAATCGCCGTGCCGACACTGACACTGGCTGGCAGGTTGAGATAATCGGGCGACATCAGCGCCGTTACCTTGGTCGATTGCAGCGCCAAACTTTCGCGCCCCAATGATAAATCAACCCCTTTGGCCAGCAATTGCGGCTCAAAAATCGAGCGCATATAAAGCCGCGATGACAGGAGATTGGCCGTGACAATAGTCACCATCATCGCCGTGGTGGCAGCGTAATTTTGCGACAATTCAAAGCCCAAAAGAATGACCGCCAAAGGCGCGCCCAACACAGAGCTGGCCATCGCCGCCATGCCCGCCAGCACGAACAGCCCATTATCGGGCGCATAGCCGGTCAACGGTTCGAAACTGCCAAACAGGGCCGCCACCAGCCCGCCCAAAGCGGCACCGATAAACAAAGACGGTGCAACGACGCCGCCGTGAAACACCATGGTCAGGCAAATGCCGGTGGCGAGAATTTTCAAAACCAGCAAGGCCAGCATATGGCCGGTAGGCACCTCGCCTTGCAACAGCGCGGCAATCGTGTCGAGACCCGGCCCCAAAAGCGAAGGCGCGAAATGCGCCAGCGCTCCCATGGCCAGACCGGCCAGCAGCGGGCGCGCGCCATAGGGGATGCGGCTTTCATTGATAAGCCGGCGCAGCCGGTTGATAAAGCGCATCACCGCCACTGCCAAGAGACCGGCAAATCCGCCCAGCAGCAAAAGCAGGATGATATCGAGCGGCCCGGCCATGCGCGTCTCAAGCGTCGGCAGCAGGGTGATATGCAGGCTCAATACTTCGCCGGCCAGCACATAAGCCGTCGCCGAGGCAATGGTTACGGGGGCGAAAAATCTGAGGCTGTAATGGCGCAGCACCACCTCATGGGCAAATAAAATACCGGCCAAGGGCGCACTAAACGCTGCCGATATGGCCGCCGCAACACCGGCTCCCAACGCCATTTCACCATATTGCGGCGTCAGATTGACCAGTCTTTTAGTGGTCGCGGCAAGGCTCGCACCCAATACCACAAGCGGGCCGTAAAGCCCGGTGGTCGAACCGCCGCCCAGCGCCAAAATGCTTTTCAGCAAAGAAACATATCCGGCTGTGCGCGAGACCTGCGGGTCGGGCTGATGCGCGGCGTGGATGACATCGGCAAGCTCCACCGGTTGTTGCGGTCTCAACCAAACCAACAGCCCGCCGACCGCCAGACCGGCCACTCCCGGCACCAGAAAATAAGTCAGATGAAACCCCTGCCAGCCGACACGGCCCGGCTCGCTATCGGCCTGCCAAAGCGACAGCAGAAAGTCCACCGCGCCGAAAGACAATATGGCGGCATAGGCGACAATCACACCCAGCACCACGCCAATCGCTGTAATGCCGAGGCCGTGGCGCAGGCGCGCCATCATGCCGGTCATTTGCTCATGCGTATAGTCGCGCAGAGCAGCGAGTTTTTTATTCCTCATAAACCAGACCCTACACAAGGATTCGACGCTGTCAAAAAACCCTTTTCATGGGTGCATGGCCGCATTAATGTCGGGCGCATGTTACGCATATTATACGACCACACGCTGGCGCTTGCCGGACATCGCCATGCCGGTGGTTGGCTGGCCGCCATATCCTTTATCGAAAGCTCGGTGTTCCCCATCCCGCCTGATATTATGCTCATCCCCATGGTGTTGGCCGAGCGCAGCAAGGCATGGGCCTATGCGCTTATTTGCACATTGGCCTCCGTGCTGGGCGCGCTGCTGGGCTATGCCATCGGCTATGCGCTTTGGGAAAGCGTCGGCCAGCCGATTATCGCCTTTTACAATGGCGCGGCGGCGTTTGATAAATTCACCGGCTTTTACGACCAATGGGGCGCGTGGATTGTACTGGCGGCAGCGATTTCTTTTCTGCCTTATAAGGTCGCAACCATTGCCAGCGGCGTCGCCGGTCTGGCTCTTATACCCTTTCTGCTGGCCAGCATTGCCGGACGCGGCATCCGCTTTTTCGCCGTGGCCGGACTGATTTATTTCTTCGGCCCGCAAATTCGTCAATTGATCGATCGCTATTTCAACATATTATCGCTGGCTTTTGTCGCGCTTTTGCTTATCGGCTTTTTACTGATCGGGGCAATGGCATGAAGCGCCTCTCACTCCGCCAACAAATCAGCGTCACTTTTGCGCTGTGTTTCATCGTTATCGGCACGGCGCTGGCCAGTGAAATTTATGGCGGGCTTATCCCTTGCGCCTTGTGTTTAAAACAACGCATCCCCTATTATCTGGCCCTGCCCTTGCTGGCTCTGGCTTTTTTCCATGCCCCGCGCGGCCGTGCCGCAGCCGAAGGGCTGCTGCACACGGTTGGGATTATCTTCCTTATCGGGGCCGGGCTTGGCATTTATCACGCGGGTATTGAATATGGCAGCTGGGCCGGACCGGCCACTTGTGGCGGCGGCGGCAGCTTGGCACCTTCCACGGAGGCGCTTTTTAAAGCGCTGGAGGGCGGCTCTATGGTGCGCTGTGATGCCCCAGCCTGGACCCTGTTCGGCATCTCGCTGGCGGGTTATAATGCCATAGCAAGTCTGGCGATTGCCTTTATTGCATTTCGGCCTGTCACCTCGGAGGACTGAATGAGCCAAACACGCCTGAACGAAATGATCCGCGTCGACCATGCCGGTGAGCATGGGGCGGTGCGTATTTATGACGGGCAATTGGCGGTGTTCGACAAAATTCCGGGCATGGAAAAAACCGCCGAGCTGGTGCGCCATATGGCCGAACAAGAAGAAGAGCATTTGTCGCATTTCGATAATCTGATTGTCGCGCGTGATATTCGCCCGACGGCTTTTGGCCCGCTATGGGATGTTGCCGGTTTTACGCTGGGCGCGGTCACGGCGTTGATGGGCGAGAAAGCCGCCATGGCCTGCACAGCGGCAGTCGAGACCGAGATTGACGCGCATTATGCCGCGCAATTGGACGAATTGGAAAACGGCACCGATGAGGATTTGCGCATGACGATTGAAAAGTTTCGCGCCGATGAAGCGGCGCATCGCGACACGGCGCTTGAACATGGCGCAGCGGAAACGCCGGGCTATGAAATGATGAGCAAGCTCATCCGTTTTGGCTGCCGCGTTGCCATTCGCGCCTCGGAAAAAATCTAGCTTATATCTTACGGCTCGAGTTCCGTATCCCAATAGAGATAGTCCTGCCAGCTTTCATGGCAGTAATTGGGGGGGAATTTGCGACCGTTTTCGTGCAGCTCATAGACATTGGGCTGGCGCGGCGTGAGGCGCGGCACCATGCCCGCTTGTTTCGGCATGCGGCCGCCTTTGCGCAAATTGCACGGGCTGCACGCGGCCACAACATTTTCCCAAGTGGTGCGGCCACCGGCGCGGCGCGGGATAACATGGTCAAAGGTCAAATCGCCCGGCGCGCCGCAATACTGGCATTCAAAGCCGTCGCGCAAGAACACGTTAAAGCGGGTAAAAGCCGGGTGTTTGGGCGGCTTCACATAGGTTTTCAGCGAAACAACGGAAGGCAGCATGAACTCGGTCGAGGGCGAATGCACGACGGTGTCGTAATGCGAGACAATATTGACCCGATCCAGCACCACCGCTTTCAGTGTGTCCTGCCACGACCACAGCGATAAAGGATAATAGCTCAAAGGACGAAAATCGGCGTTCAGAACAAGCGCCGGGCACGACGCCGGATTGCGGAAATCCGGCGGGGCTGCTTTCACAAATTCAATTGCGTCAGTTCCGGTCTTTTGCATGTTCGTTTCCCGTGTTCACCTCTTTATCGGATACGCACGACTCACATCGCCATTCCCTATTATGCCCTAAAACAGGCATATGTAAAAAATGTGACATAAGGTTGCATAAGCACGGGGCCGAAAACAAGCGGTAACGGGGTTTATTTGCCCCGCGCTTCGGCCAATTCGCCATTGTAAAACGACCAGAGGAGGCGTGCCGCCGCACCGCGATAGGGCTGCCAGCGTTGCGCAAAATCGGCCAGCGCCGCCGCGCTCGGCTTATCGTCGAGCCCATACATCATGCGCACGCCATGCTGCAGCGCCAAATCACCGGCCGGAAACATATCGGCGCGGCGCAACACAAACAGCAGGTAACATTCGGCTGTCCACGGGCCAATGCCGGTAATGGCGACCAGCGTGTTATAAATCGTCTCATTATCGGCGCGGTCGAGCTTTTTGAGGTCCAGGTCACCACTGAGCACGGCCTCGGCCAGAATCCGCAAATAACGCTGCTTGGGGCGCGACAGGCCTACACCGCGCAACGTCGCATCATCCAGCGCCAAAAGATTTTCCGGCCGCAAATCGCCCATCGCTTCTTGAAAGCGGCCGAAAATCGTCTCGGCCGCGGCGGTCGAGACTTGCTGACTGACCAAAAGCTGCGCCAGCCCGGGAAAGCCAACGATTTTTTTGCGCAGGGGCGGCGTGCCGTATTTTTCAAACGCCGCCGCCAACGGCTTGTCATTCTCGGCCAAATGCGCCAGCGCTATGGTTAAATCTTTTTCATTTTTATATATTTGCATGGGCGACGATTATGACGCATGGATAGGCACAATGGAAGCGCCGCAAAAATTTAAAACACGATTTGCCCCCAGCCCAAATGGCTGGCTGCATTTGGGCCATGCCTATTCGGCCCTGATGGGCGCGCGCGATGCGGCGGCGGCAGGCGGGCAATTTTTGCTGCGCATTGAGGATATTGATGTCGGTCGCGCACGGCCGCATTTTGTTGATGGCATTTATCAAGACCTTGACTGGCTGGGGCTGGATTGGCCGGAACCGGTCATGGTGCAATCGGAGCGCTTTGCGGTTTACGAAGCGGCGCTCAAAAAACTGCGCGACGCCGAATTGGTCTATCCCTGCTGGGCGACACGGCGCGACATCCATGCTGCGCTGCACGACAAACATGCCGATAAAAACGATTGGCCCCGCGACCCTGATGGCGCGCCGCTTTATCCGGGCCTGTATCGCAATATGGCCGAAAGCGAGCAAAAGCGGCTGATGTGGGAGGGCGACGGCTATGCCTGGCGCCTCAATATGCAAAAAGCACTGCTGCTGGCGGAAGAAAAATCACCGGACCCGTTGAGCTATACCGAGTTGGGCGGCGGCACACCGGCGCGCCTGCCGCTCAATCCCGCCGCCTATGGCGATGTGGTGCTGGCGCGCAAGGATGTGCCGACCTCCTATCACCTCGCCGTGGTCATTGATGATGCGGCGCAAGGCATTAGCCAAGTGACGCGTGGGCAAGACCTCGCACCTGCCACCGCCATTCACCGGCTCTTGCAAGTGCTGCTTGAACTGCCTGAGCCGGTCTATCACCACCATGCGCTGGTGCGCGATACAGCCGGGCGACGGCTGTCAAAACAGGCCGGCGATAGCGGCTTTCGTGACTTGCGCCAGCAAGGCATGCCGCGCGCGGCAGTGCTGGCCCTTTTGCCGCCGCCAATCGGCACGGGTGCAACGCTCTAGATGAGACTTTAGATAAGTCTTTGCCTGCGCGCGGCGAAGGGCTACATAAAGCGCAAAGGAAAGGACGTCATCATGAGTTTCGTCAATCTGCTGATCCCGGTCGGGCTGGCCGCCGTGACGCTGGTGCTGCTGGCCGGTCTTTACAATATGCTGAAGGACGGCTCGGCCTCGACCTCGCAAAAGCTGATGCGCTGGCGCGTCGGCCTACAATTTGCCACTGTCGTGCTGGTTATGTTGGGCTTTTATCTTTCCGGCCATTAGGGCACACTCGCATCATGGTAAAGCTGACAAAAATATACACACGCAGCGGCGATGACGGCACCACCATGCTGGCCGATGGCTCGCGCCGCGCCAAGCATGACCATCGGGTTGCGTGCTATGGCGCGGTCGATGAAGCCAATGCGGCGCTCGGCATGGCGCGGCTGCATACGGACGATATGGCTGAATTGGATGCGTTGCTGGCGCGCTTGCAAAATGATTTTTTCGATCTGGGGGCTGACCTCGCAACACCTGAAACCGATAAATTCGAGCCCTTGCGTATCACACCGGCGCAAGTTGAGCGGCTGGAAAACGAGATTGATGCGCTCAACGAAGACATCCCGCCGCTTGACAGTTTCGTGCTGCCCGGCGGCACAGCGGCAGCGGCGCATCTACATTTGGCCCGCACATTAATCCGCAAGGCCGAGCGCATGCTCTCAGCCGCAAGCGATGCCGGCGATGTGTTTTCCGATCCGGCACGCCAATATATCAATCGTGCATCCGATCTTTTATTCGTCGCCGCCCGCGCCGCCAATGCAAACGGCGCAAAAGACGTCAAATGGGTGCCCGGCGCCAATCGTTAGTCTGCTTTTTTGCGCGTTTTGACGCAGACCTCAAAACGGCTGCTTCATTGACTTATATCGGCCAATTGCCTAAACCTTCGGGCAAGACACGCCGCCTATGGGCGTGTGGACTTTGAGTGGAGATAGAAGCATGAAAATCCTTGTCCCCGTGAAACGCGTGGTGGACTACAATGTCAAAATCCGGGTGAAAGCGGACCAGACCGGCGTAGACCTCGCCAATGTAAAAATGTCGATGAACCCGTTTTGCGAAATCGCGGTTGAAGAGGCCGTGCGCCTGCAAGAAGCCGGCACAGCAACGGAAATCATCGTTGTTTCAGTCGGCCCGACACAGGCCCAAGAAACCATCCGTACCGGCCTCGCCATGGGTGCCGATCGCGGTATCCTTGTAAAAACCGATGATGATTTGGAGCCGCTGGGCATTGCCAAAGTATTGAAAGCGGTTGTCGAAGCCGAAAGCCCGGATTTGGTTATCCTCGGCAAACAGGCCATTGATGGCGATAATAACCAGACCGGTCAAATGCTGGCCGCGCTGCTGGGCTGGAGCCAAGGCACATTTGCTTCCGAATTGGGTATTGAGGGCGATAAGATTAACGTCACCCGCGAGATTGATGGCGGCCTGCAAAATGTGAAAATCAATGCACCGGCCATTATCACCACTGATTTGCGCCTCAATGAGCCGCGTTATGCTTCGCTGCCGAATATTATGAAAGCGAAGAAAAAACCGATCGACGAAAAAGAGCTGGCAGAATATGGCGTTGACGCCGCGCCGCGTCTCGAAATCGTCAAAGTCACCGAACCGCCCGTGCGCGAAGCCGGTGTCAAAGTTGAAACCGTCGGCGAACTGGTCGACAAGCTGAAAAACGAAGCAGGAGTTTTGTAATGAATACGCTGCTAATTGCTGAACATGATAATGCCAATCTGGCCGATGCCACGGTGAAAGCCGTCACGGCCGCCGCCCAAATGGGCGGTGAATGCCATGTGCTGGTCGCCGGTGCCGGTTGCGCCGGTGTTGCCGATCAGGCCGCCAAGCTGGACGGTGTCGCCAAAGTACTGTTGGCCGATGACGCCCAATATGACAAACAATTGGCCGAACCGATGGCCGCTCTGGTTGTCTCCATGGCGGACGGTTACGCAACCATCGCCACACCGGCATCGACCAATGGCAAAAACTTTACGCCGCGCATTGCTGCGCTTCTGGATTGCAGTCAGGTTTCTGACATTACGGCCGTTATCGACGCCACGACATTTGAGCGCCCGATCTATGCCGGTAACGCCATCCAGACCGTGAAAGTCAATGAAGGCAAAAAAGCCATCACTATCCGCTCGACGGCTTTTGCCGCCGCTGCGGATACAGGCAGTGCGACCGTTGAAGCGGTTGGCGCGGCTGACAATCCGGGCCTGTCGGAATTTGTTTCCGAAGAGCTGACCAAATCGGACCGTCCTGAACTGACCTCGGCGAAAGTCGTTGTCTCGGGCGGGCGCGGCATGCAGTCGGGCGAAAACTTCCCGATGCTGGAAAAAGTCGCCGATAAGCTGGGCGCCGCTGTCGGTGCCTCGCGCGCCGCGGTTGATGCGGGCTTTGTGCCGAATGATTATCAGGTCGGCCAAACCGGTAAGGTTGTCGCGCCGGAGCTGTATATTGCGGTCGGTATTTCCGGCGCCATTCAGCATTTGGCCGGTATGAAGGATTCGAAAGTCATTGTTGCCATCAACAAAGACGAAGAAGCACCGATTTTCCAAGTTGCCGATTACGGTCTGGTCGCTGACCTGTTTACCGCCGTGCCGGAACTGGAAGACGAATTGGGCAAGGCCGGTCTGTAAGACCGGCCTTTGGCTCATTTGAGGGATCTGAATGTCTGATGTGAACACTGTCGGCATTATCGGTGCCGGTCAAATGGGGTGTGGCATTGCCCATATCTTTGCTTTGACCGGCACACGGGTTCTCCTCAATGATATTTCGCCGGACCGTATCGAGGCCGGCCTCGCTACTATTTCCGGCAATCTCGCCCGGCAAGTGGCTTCCGAAAAAATTACGGCTGACGAAAGCGATGCAGCTTTGGCACGCATCCTTGCCGCCGGCAATCTCTCAACCATGGCCGATGCCGATCTGGTTATCGAAGCGGCCAGCGAAAATGAAGATATCAAACTCGTCATCCTGCGTGAGGTTGCGGCCATATTGCCGCCGCATGCGCTGATTGCCTCCAACACCTCCTCCATCTCCATCACCCGACTGGCGGCTGCCACGGATCGACCGGAAAAATTCATTGGCATGCATTTCATGAACCCGGTGCCGGTGATGCAGCTGGTCGAGGTTATTCGCGGCATTGCCACCGATGATGCGACTTTTGACACCGTCATGGCGGTGGTTGCCAAAATCGGTAAAACCGCCACCGTGTCGGAAGACTTCCCGGCCTTTATCGTCAATCGCATTCTTTTGCCGATGATCAATGAAGCGGTTTTCGCCCTTTATGAGGGCGTCGGCACGATTGAGAGCATTGATAAAGCCATGATGCTGGGTGCCAATCACCGCATGGGGCCGCTGCAATTGGCCGATTTCATCGGTCTGGATACCTGCCTGTCGGTTATGCAAGTGCTGCAAGACGGGCTGGGCGATGATAAATACCGCCCCTGCCCGCTATTGGTCAAATATGTCGAAGCCGGCTGGCTGGGCCGCAAGAGCGGTAAGGGCTTTTACGATTATGGCGGCGACACACCCACGCCGACGCGCTAGGGCGGGACAGACCGAAATAGGGCGATGTTATGTTCGCGCTAATGCTTGTTTAAATAATGATCCAGCAGCGCGTGCACATCGGCGCTATCCCAATCCGCTTCGCCGGCCAGACGGCCGATCTCTGCACCGTCAGGCGAGACCAAAAGCGTTGTCGGCAGGCCGATAAGGCGCGCTTCACGCGCCGCTTTATAGCTTGGATCATAAAGCCTTGTAAGATGCGCGACACCCAATTCATTGAGGAATTTTTCCGGCTTTTCAGACCCGCCGCGATCGACCGACAGCGCAATCACCCGCACGCCGCGCCCTTGATAGCGTTTGGCCAGAGCATCCAATTGCGGCATTTCCTTGCGGCACGGCGCGCACCAAGTGGCCCAAAAATTCACCACCAACCACTCGCCCGCATAGGCTGCCAAATCGGCTTGCGTCCCATCGGCCGATTGTAGGGCCATATCGGGCAGTTTTTTGGCCGTCGCATGGGTGATGAAATTTTCCGGCCCGTTTAGTGTCGGCGCGGCATTTTGTGCAAGCTCCGCCTTGTCATTATTTTGTGCAAGCTCCGCCTTGCCCTTGGACGCCTCCTTCATGTATAGGGTCTGGACGCTTGCATAAGCGAGCATGGCCAAAACAATCACCACAACCCCCTTACCTTTCGGGGTGCGGACAAAGGTGGCAAATTGTGCCATATATAATCCTCCTAAATGGGAGTGGGACATGAGCAATCGCATGTGGGGCGGCCGGTTTGGTGGCGGCCCTGACGACATTATGGAAGAAATTAACGCATCCATCGGATTTGACCAGCGTCTGTTTGCGCACGACATCCGTGGCTCATTGGCGCATGCCGACATGCTGGTCGCCCAAGGTATTATTTCACCCGAGGATGGCACGGCGATTGCGGACGGTCTGGGGCAAATTCTGGCTGAAATTGAGAGCGGGGATTTCGAATTTTCGCGCGCACTTGAGGATATTCATATGAATATTGAAGCGCGCCTCGCAGCCCTTATTGGCCCGGCGGCCGGACGGCTGCACACGGCGCGCTCGCGCAATGACCAAGTGGCAACCGATTTCCGGCTCTATGTGCGCGATACGCTTGACCATTTGGCAGCGCAAACCGCAGGCCTGATGGGCGTGCTGGTCGATAAGGCTGCCACCCATGCCGATACGATTATGCCCGGCTTTACGCATTTGCAACCGGCCCAGCCGGTCACATTCGGCCATCATATGTTGGCCTATGTGGAAATGCTGGCCCGCGACCATGGGCGGCTTATGGATGCACGCAAAAGATTGAACGAAAACCCGCTCGGGGCCGCCGCACTGGCCGGCACGGGCTTTAACATTGACCGGCATCAAACCGCCGCCGCTTTGGGCTTTGACAAGCCGACCGGCAATAGCATGGATAGTGTCTCGGCGCGCGATTTTGCGCTGGAAGCCCTGTCTGCTGCCGCCATTTGCGCGACGCATTTATCGCGGCTGGCCGAAGAAATTGTCATTTACGCGACGCCGCAATTCGGCTTCTTCACCCTGCCCGATGCGTTTTCGACCGGCTCGTCAATTATGCCGCAAAAAAGAAACCCCGATGCGGCCGAGCTCATTCGGGCCAAAACCGGCCGTATTATCGGCGCGCTGAGCGGGTTGATGATTGTCATGAAAGGCCTGCCCTTGGCCTATTCAAAAGACATGCAGGAAGACAAGGAAGGCGTGTTTAACGCGCTCGACAG
This sequence comes from Alphaproteobacteria bacterium, assembly GCA_965658615.1. Classification (GTDB taxonomy): domain Bacteria; phylum Pseudomonadota; class Alphaproteobacteria; order RS24; family RS24; genus UBA8337. The sequence continues at coordinate 43,459 of CBFHSX010000001.1, forward strand.
CCTGTCTTTATGCCTCGCCGCCATGGCCGGCATGATGGCCTCGATCGGCGTCAATAAAGACGCCATGCATGCAGCAGCGGGGAGCGGTTTTTCCACCGCCACAGACCTTGCCGATTGGTTGGTGCGCGAGGCCGGCCTGCCGTTCCGCGACGCCCATCACACGACCGGCGCGATTGTGGCGCTGGCCGAAGAAAAACACTGCCAACTTGCCGATTTGGCGCTGGCCGATATGCAGGCCGTCAATGCGGCGATTCATGATGGCATTTATTCCGTGCTCAGCGTCGAAGCCTCGGTCGCAAGCCGCACCAGCTATGGTGGCACGGCGCCCGATAATGTGCGCGCCATGGTCGGCCAATGGCAGGCTTGGTTGCAAGAAAACGGAGCCGGATAATGCGCATCATGGCCTGCTTTATCATCACATTGGCGCTGAGCGCTAACCTGATGGCCTGCGGCAAGCGCGGGCCCTTGACCCTGCCGCAAGCATCGGCCGGTGCGGAAATCGGGATGGACGGTTAAATGGATCATTTCGCTTATCAAAACGGCGCGCTGCACGCGGAAGACGTCGCCATTTCCGAGATTGCCGCACAGGTCGGCACGCCGTTTTATTGCTATTCAACGGCGACGCTGACGCGGCATTTTTCCGTGCTCGACCAAGCCTTGGTGAAAGCCGGTCTGGACGATCGATTGATTTGCTATTCGGTGAAAGCCAATTCCAATATCGCGGTTATCAATACGCTCGCCAAGCTGGGGGCCGGCGCTGATATTGTCTCGCAAGGCGAAATGCTGCGCGCGCTAAAAGCCGGTATTGCGCCGGAAAAAATCGTCTTTTCCGGCGTCGGTAAAACCGCAGATGAAATGCAAGCCGCGCTGCAGGCCGGCATTTTGCAATTCAATGTGGAAAGCCTGTCAGAGATCGACATGCTGGCCGGGGTCGCCACTGCCATGGGCAAAACGGCGCAAATCGCGCTGCGGGTCAATCCGGATGTCGATGCCGGTACGCATGAGAAAATCTCCACCGGCAAGGCAGAAAATAAATTCGGCATTGCCTGGGAAGACGCAGAAGCCGGTTTCGCCCATGCGCGCGCGCTGGACGGCGTCGAGGCAAAGGCGATTGATATTCATATTGGCAGTCAAATCACCGATTTGACGCCGTTTCGCATCGCCTTTGAAAAAGTTGCCGGTCTGCTGGCGCGCCTGCGGGCTGACGGGCATGATATTCAACGCCTCGATTTGGGCGGCGGTCTGGGCGTGCCTTATGCGCGCGATAATAATTCAGGCGATGCCGGTCTGGCCGACCCTGACGCCTATGCGCGCATGATTGCCGAGACATTGGGCGATAGCGGTTGCACCATTATGTTGGAGCCGGGGCGTCTCATCGCCGCCAATGCCGGTATTTTGGTGACCTCGGTCATTCGCTCGAAATTGGGGCAGGCGAAAAATTTCATGATTGTCGATGCCGCCATGACCGAGTTGATGCGCCCGACACTGTATGGCGCGCATCACGATATCAAGCCCGTGGCTGAAGGCCAAAGCGGGGAGCTGGTCTGGGATGTGGTCGGGCCGGTTTGCGAAAGCGGCGACTTTTTGGGCCAAGATCGAAAACTGCCGCAATTGGAAAGCGGCGCGCTGCTGGCCGTTTTTGCAGCCGGCGCTTATGGCGCGGTGCTCGGCTCGGCCTATAATACCAGGCCCCTCGCGCCGGAAGTGCTGGTCGATGGCGACCGCTTTGCGGTGGTGCGCGCACGCCCCGATTATAGCGCCATGCTGCAAGGCGAAAGCCTGCCCGATTGGGATTGAGCGGCCGTTTCGCCCCAATCAACTCGTGCATCAAAAGCCTGAATCTGGCACACTCGACAAGATGAAAAGAGTGCCTGCATGATCCGTCTTGAAAACCTCTCACTGCGCTATGAGGCCGGTCGCGATGTGCTGAGCGGGGTCAATCTCGACATCCCCGCGGGCGCGTTTCGCTTTTTGACCGGACCGTCAGGTGCCGGCAAAACCTCGCTCTTGAAATTGATCTTTCTGGCCCATGCGCCGAGCGCCGGACGCGTTGAGTTGATGGGCAAGGATGTCACCACGGCAAGCCGCAAGCAACGCGCCCTGCTGCGTCGGCAAATCGGTGTGGTGTTTCAAGATTTCCGTCTTATCGAGCACCTTAACGTCTATGATAATGTCACCCTGCCGCTGCGTATTGCCGGACAAAAGCCCGCGCAATGGCACGATAATGCGGTGGAATTATTGCATTGGGTCGGCCTTGGCGCGCATTTGGACGCGCTGCCCGCCACACTGTCGGGCGGTGAAAAACAACGCGCCGCCATTGCCCGCGCCGTCATCACGCGGCCGCAAATCATCATCGCCGATGAGCCGACCGGCAATGTCGACCCGCAAATGGGCGAGCGTCTGGTGCGGCTGCTGGTTGAGCTGAACAAGATGGGCACAACCATTGTCATTGCCACACATGACCGGCATTTATGGGAAAATTTCGACTTTCCACGCCTGCATTTGGAAGACCGGCATATTCGACAGATCGGGGCGGGCGCATGAGCCGTCACACGCCACCGCACTTGCTGCCGCCGCAAAGTCTGGCCGGACCGGCTTTGAGCGCCGTCACTATGGTGATGTGTTTTCTGGCCTGTCTGGCGCTGGGTTGTGCCGTGCTGGCCGACCGCGCTGCCGAACGGTGGCTGGCGCGCGCCACCAGCGCCATGAGCGTGCAAATTGTCGAGACGTCGCGTTTGAGCGCCGAGGACCAACTGCCCGCCGTGATGCGCGAATTGCGCGCCATGCCGGGCATTGGCACGATTAAACAATTGACCCGCGATGATTTGGTCGGGCTGTTGGAGCCATGGCTCGGCACCGGCAATATTGGTGAGGATATGCCGCTGCCCATATTGATCGAAATCACGGCTGCGCCTGAGGCAAAAATTCCGGCCCGCGCTTTGGACGCACAATTGCGCGCCGTCGCCCCCGGCGCGCGCCTCGACACGCATGGCCAATGGCGTGAAACGCTTGAAAGCACAGCCCGTGCGCTGACCCTATTTGCCGCTCTGGTGCTGGCCATGGTGACGCTGGCGACAGCAACGGTGATACTATTTGCCACCCGCGCCGGCCTTTTGGCCAATGTCGAGATCCTCAATGTGCTGCACCAAATCGGCGCGCAAGATAGCTATATTTCGCGCCGCTTTGAGGGCCATTTTGTTCGTACAGTGGCGCTGGCAGCCTTTGGCGGACTGGCGCTGGCTTTGGTGTTTTTCTATGCGCTGGGCGCGCTGGTGCCGGAAGCGCGTCTGCCGGCGTTTCTGGTCAATCTCGTGCCGGTGCCGCTGGCCGCGCTGTTGCTGAGTTGGCAGGTGACACGTCGCTATGTTTTGCGCCGCTTAAAGGCCCAATTGTGAGGTACTGATGAGCCGCTTTGGGGACCCGGAACGCAACACCAAAGGGCAAAAGCTGGCCGCTTTGGGCTGGTTGCTCGGCGGTCTGGTGGCGCTTTACCTGCTGGCCTTTATCGCCTTTGTTGAAACGCTGAACGCCGGCGATAAAAATGTGCCCGCCGCCGATGCGATTGTTGTCTTTACCGGCACGGCGACGACGCGCATTGAGGTCGGCCTTGACCTGCTGCTCAGCGAGAAAGGCACGCGTCTTTTGGTGACCGGTCTGTATGAACGCCAAAGCTTTGACGAGATAGCCGCCTTGGCCGCGCCGCAGAAAGACAAACGGGCCCGCATCACATGCTGTCTCGACCTTGACTATAAAGCCACCAATACGCTTGCCAATGCGCGCGAGACGGCTTTATGGGCCGAGGTGCATGGCTTTAAATCGCTGATTGTCGTGACCAGCGCGCAGCATATGCCGCGTGCTTTTCTGGAATTGCGCCGCGCCATGCCGACGGCGCGCCTATCGGCCTATGGCGTCGTGCCGCCGCAAGTAAAGCTCGATTACTGGTTTGCCTATCCGGGCACTATGGCGCTGCTCTTGGGCGAATATACGCGCTATCTCTGGGCCTTGACCGGCCTACCGCGCAGCGATTAAGACAGGCTCATGCGTCACCTCCTCACCCATAAACGTTTCTGGCTGTTCGCCCCTTTTATCGGCCTCTTGGCATTGGGCCTTGTCACATTCGGGCTGTGGCATTTGGCGGCCGGGCGCTTGAGCGATGAATTGACGGCCGCTGGGCTGAGTTGGCAGGATGCCCAGCGACACGGCTATCCGGCCCGCATCTCCTTGGATATTGACCGACCGGCTTGGCGCGACCGCGACCGACAATGGCAAAACCGCGCCCTCTCGATCACCATGATGCCGTTTCAGGGCGGTCATGCGATTGTCGATTTTTTGGGGGCCCATGAGATTAAAACCAAAGCCGGTGAGGCGACGCTGGCGCATCAGGGCAATTTGGCCAGCATTGTCGCCGATAGGGGCGGTTTGAAACGCGCCTCTTTTGAGGTCGAGCAGCCGCGCCTCACAATGCGTCTCAAAGGCGTTGATGAGGCGGCTTTGTTTAGCGCCACAAAATTGGGCCTGCACGGCATGCGCCATGACCAGGCCGGGCGTTACAATGTCGCTTTGGTGCTGAAGCAGCTCAGCCTGCCTACCGGCTTGGGCCGCGCCGCCGAAAAGAAGATACCGCGCCTTGATATGGTGGGCGTCGTGCCGCAAGCATTTTTGCAGGACGGCGCCGCTGCCGGTCAAACATTGGTGCTCGACCGCCTGACGATGGAGCGCGACGCGCTGACGCTGATTGCGCGCGGCACAATAAAGCTCGGGGCGGACGGTTTCGTCAAAGGGCGGCTCGACCTTGAAGCCATTCAGCTGGAAGCGCTCATCGATCTGCTCGAGGAATTTGATCTGATCTCGGCCCGCGACCGTGCCAAATGGCTGTTTTTCGGCGGGCTTGGTGCGGCCTTGGGCGGCAATCCGCAAGACCGGCTTTCCGTGCCGCTGCAATTTAAAGGCGGGCGCACAGCTTTGGGACCGCTTGATTTAGGGCCCGCCCCGCGCTGGCAGTAGCTATTTATCGCGGCCGAAATTCGGCGCATCAATGTCCTGACCGGCCTCGATGATCGACTGGCGAATGGAGCGCGTACGGGCAAATGTCTCTTCCAAATAGGCCCCGTCGCCGCGGCGAATGGCGCGCTGGAGCGAGGTCAAATCCTCGCTAAAGCGACCCAGCATTTCCAGCACCGCCTCTTTATTGTCGAGAAAAATATCACGCCACATAACCGGGTCAGACGCCGCAATGCGGGTGAAATCGCGAAACCCTGAAGCGGAAAACTTAATCACTTCCGAGCGCGTATCACTTTCCAATTGCGCCGCCGTGCCGACAATATTAAAGGCGATGAGATGCGGCAAATGGCTGGTAATGGCAAGCACCAAATCATGATGCGCGGCATCCATAAACGCCACTTCCGACCCCATGCCGCGCCATAATTTGGCAACCTGCTCGACCGCGATAAGACTGGTCGTGTCATCCGGCGTCAGGATACACCAGCGACCTTCAAACAAATCGGCAAAACCGGCCTCGGGGCCCGATTGCTCAGTGCCCGCAATCGGGTGACCCGGCACGAAATGCACGCGCCCCTCAAGCAGCGGGTTAATCTCAGCCTGCAATTTGCCCTTGGCCGAGCCGACATCGGTAATGATGGCATTGTCTTTCAGCAGCGGCATGATTCGCGCCGCCAGCTCGCCCATCACGCCCAAAGGCGTGTTGAAGAAAACAATATCAGCGTCACGACACGCCTCCTCAGGCGTTTCGTGAATGCTATCGACAAAACCGATATCCAACGCTTTGACCCGCGTTTCAGCCGAGCGCGCGTAACCCGCCACATGCGCGGCAAGCCCGTGTTTTTTCAGCGCATGGCCGATCGACGAGCCGATCAGCCCCAAGCCGATAAGCGCGATACTGGGTTTATCCATGCCTTCTCCTATACCCTTAGATTCCCTAAGCCTGCGCCTTAAAGGCTTTGAGCAATTCAAAGGCTTTGCGATTGGCGTCTTGCGTGCCGATGGACAGGCGCAGCGCATGCGGCAGACCATAGGCCACCAGACCGCGCGGGATAATGCCATGACGGCTCATATAATCCTCAGCCGCTTCCGCCTCACTTTGGTCGCCGAATTCGACCAGAATGAAATTCGCGTCGCTGGCGCGAATATCAAGGCCAATGCCGCCCAATTGCTGTACCAGCCAATCGCGCCATTGCGCGTTATGGGCGCGGCTTTTTTCAATATGCGCTTGATCGTCAAGCGCTGCTTCAGCCGCCGCCAGCGCCAGCCCATTGACGTTAAACGGCCCGCGCAGGCGATTGAGAACGCCGGCAATGGCCGGCGGGCAATAGCCCCAACCGACGCGCAGCGCCGCCAGCCCATAGGCTTTTGAAAAAGTTCGCGTCGTCACGACATTGTCAAACCTGTCGACCATATCAAAGCCGGCCGGATAATGCGCCGGGTCGACATATTCGGCATAGGCACCGTCAAGCACCAGAATAACGCTTTCGGGCAGACCGGCATGCAGCCGATCAATCTCGCTTTGGTCAAGCATGGTACCGGTCGGATTGTTTGGATTGGCCAAAAACACCAAGCGTGTCTTATCGGTGACAGCGGCAAGAATGGCATCGACATTAGCCGTCAGCGCGGTCTCGGGCACGCAGACCGGCACACCACCGGCCGCCCCCGTGGCCAGCATATAGACCAAAAAACCGTGCTCCGTATGGATCGCTTCATCACCCGGCGCCAAATAGCCTTGCGTCAGCAGGTTCAAAATATCATCCGAACCATTTCCGCAAACAATCTTCGCCGCATCAATATTATTCAGCGCCGCCAGCCTATCGCGCAGGGCATTGGCGTGACCGTCAGGATAAATCGCCAAATCGCCATATTGCTTCATCGCCGCGACAGCTTTGGGGCTGGCCCCAAGCGGGTTTTCATTGGCCGATAGCTTTGTCGGGGCGGCAACGCCCGCGACTTTTTCGCGACCGCCAACATAGGCCGGCATATCCATCACGCCGGGGCGTGGCTGCGGTCCACTCATTGCCCGTCTCCCAATTCCGGTAAAGCACGATATTGCCCCCATAGCGCGTCATCGCCGGCCGTATCGGTTTCAACCAGCACACCGCCATGCATAGCGGCCAGCACTTTGTCACCCTTTTGCGCCGCACCGCGCCAAACAAGCAGGCTTATCTCGGTCTCGGGTAATAGGGCCAGCGGGCCATAACACAGGGCATGCGGTGCATCGCCGACCGGTAGGCGCGCGAACACGCCCTGCCCGTCAAGCGGTGCTTGCGCCTGATTGAGGGTCAATACGCCAACATGGTTCTTGCCCTGCGCGGCGGCCAAAACGGCAGCCGCATCAGCCGCCTCAATATAAGTTAAGCTGGCTCCAAAATAGGCGCGCGCAGCGGCCATGGCCTCGGCTGTGGCGCAAATCGTCAGCCCGCCCTGCTGGGCGATAGCCATGGAGATTATCTCGCGCCATATCGCCACCACACCGGCTTTGTTAAGATGCGGTGCCTCGGCCTGCTGCCAATCCAGCAAAGCATCCATTTGCGCCGCTTCGCGCTCCGGACGCAACACCACGTCATCATCGCTTTGCGCTTTGCTGGCCGCCACTTGCGCCACCAAATCGGCGCGCTTGAGCAAGAGCGCGCGCAAGCTTGCGTCGAGCGCATCAATCTCGCGGCGAATATCGGCAAGATTTAGCGGGGCGTCCATTTACTCTCATCCTCAATCAAGGCCAACCGGACGCTTTCGTCCGGCTCACCTATTGGTGGTTTCTTCGCCTAGTCATAAGCGACGATACAGTGTAAATCAAAGAAAAGATTGATTGTTTACGCGCGCGAGAGGAAAACCAAGCCGATGGACGCAAGCAAGCCGAGCGAGGATTTGGGCGAAAGCATCACCCTGAAAGGGGTGGGGCTGACGCTTGACTGCGGCGTTGTCCTCGACGATGTGACGCTTGCCTATCGCACTTATGGCACGCTGAACGCTGATAAGAGCAATGCGATTTTGATTTGTCACGCGCTGACAGGCGATCAACACCCTTACGGCCATAATCCGCTGACCGAAAAAAACGGCTGGTGGGAGCATATTATCGGCACCGGCAAACCGGTCGACCCGGACGCCTATTTCATTATTTGCTCTAATGTGATCGGCGGCTGCGCAGGCTCGTCGGGCCCGCAAACACAAAAGCCCGATGGCAGTGGCCCCTATGGGTTGGATTTTCCGGTCATCACCATTGCCGATATGGTGCGGGCGCAAAACCTGCTGATCGACCATTTCGGTATTGAGACCCTATTTTGCGTATTGGGCGGGTCCATGGGCGGCATGCAGACGCTGCAATGGGCCGCGGCGCATGGCGAGCGCGTTTTTGCCGCCGTGCCCATCGCTACTTCGGCGCGTCATTCATCGCAAAATATCGCCTTTCACGAGGTCGGTCGGCAAGCCATTTTGGCCGACCCGCATTTCCATGGCGGGCGCTATTACGAGACCGATGAGCGGCCGCGCAAAGGGCTGGGCGTCGCCCGCATGGCAGCGCATATCACTTATTTGTCGGAAGCTGCGCTGCACCGTAAATTCGGCCGCAACCTGCAAGACCGTGAGACCGTGACCTATGGCTTTGACGCGGATTTTCAGATTGAGAGCTATTTGCGCCATCAGGGTATGAGCTTTGTCGAACGCTTTGACGCCAATAGCTATCTCTATATCACCCGCGCCATGGATTATTTCGATATTGCGGCCGATCATGACGGCAATTTGGCGGCGGCTTTTGCCGATACCAAAACGCGCTTTTGCGTCATGTCCTTCACCAGTGATTGGCTGTTTCCGACGGCGGAAAGCGTGCAGACCGTGCGCGCCCTGAACGCGGCCGGGGCCAATGTCAGCTTTGTCGAGATTGAAAGCGATAAGGGCCATGACGCGTTTTTATTGGACGAACCGGAAATGCACGCCACTTTGGACGGCTTTTTGGCCGCGGCGGCGCGCGCCCGTGGGCTGAAAAACGGGGGTCAGCATGATTGACCCGAAAGCCAATGCGGCCGGCAATATTGCCAATTCGCGGATGGATTTACAGCTTATCGCCAACCGCGTCGAGACCGGCACGAAAGTATTGGATATTGGATGCGGCGATGGTGCGCTATTGGATTTGCTGGTCAGTGACCGTCAAGTCGATGCGCGCGGGCTGGAGCTGAGCCAGGCCGGGGTGAATGCCTGCGTGGCGCGCGGGCTATCCGTGGTGCAAGGCAATGCCGATACGGATTTATCCTATTATCCCGATAATGGCTTTGACACGGTCATTCTCAGCCAGACATTGCAAGCGACGCAAAAGCCGCATGAGGTGTTGCGTGAAATGGCGCGTATTGGTGAAAGGCTGATTGTCTCAATACCGAATTTCGGCCATTGGCGCGTGCGTCTCGACCTATTACTGAACGGCCGCATGCCGGTGACTGGCGCTTTGTCAGCCAGCTGGTATGAGACGATGAATATTCATCTGTGCACATTGCGCGATTTTACCGCGCTTTGCGACACATTGGGGCTCGGCGTGGAGAGCTGCATCACCTTATCGGGCGGGCGCGCCGAGACATTGCGCGGCGGGCCGAAAAATTGGCATAATCTGACGGCGCAACAAGGCGTGTTTATCCTCAAACGTCGCTAGACCAAATCCTTCGACGATAAGGCCGGCCGCGGCACGCCCAGCACGCGGCGCGCCCGCGCTTTGCGCGCGCGTTGCACGGCAAGCGGTGCCGGCACTTGCTTGACCGCCTCGACCAGCCAGACCCCGCCAAGCCGCGGCGTCACAAAGCCGGCCGCCCTTTCGACAAAGCCAAGACTGGCTTGTAAAGCGAGCGGCATATAGGGTGGCAGGAAAAGAGCGGTTTGCATCAGCCCCGGCACAAAGCCGGTGCGTTGCAGACTGGCGCGCAATTGGCGACCGGAAAAGGGTCGCCCCGCCCCGAACGGGGTTTTGTCGCCGCGCGCCCAAAGCCCGCGCCGGTTCGGCACAATAAGCAAGGCGCGGCCATTGGGCTGCAGCACACGCCACGCCTCATCGAGCACAAGCTCGAGATGATTGGCCGCCTCCAAACCGTGCAAGAACAATAAGCGATTGACGCTGTCATCGCGCACCGGCCAACCGGTCTCGCGGGTCAATATGGCGGGCTTGTCACCGGGCTGCGCCGCCATAACGCCTTGTTGCTGCGGCATCAAAAAATGCCAATCCGCCTCGGGCCAAAGCGCCTCGGCCAGCGGCGGCACATAACCATAGCCCAGCACCAATTCGTCGCCCGCCGCCGCTTGCGGCCAAATTTTCGCCACACGCGCCGACAGACGCGCGGCAACACTGCGCCCCAAAGGGGTTGTATAAAATGCTGCCAGATCGAGAATATCGACCGCCATGCGCGTCCTCTGCTTTTCCTTTTCGCATTTCACACTATACTGGGGGGAGACAAAAATACATGACCGAAAAGCGGGAGACGCCTGATGTCGGATATTGAAATCGCCCAATTTGCCTGCCTGAACGATAATTATGGCTATCTGGTGCACGATAAAGCCAGCGGCGAAACCGCCTGTATCGACACGCCGGAAGCGGCACCCATTTTGGCCGAATTGGAAAAACGCGGCTGGCAATTGAGCCATATTTGGAACACGCATCACCATTATGACCATGCCGGCAATAATCTTGAGCTGAAAGAAAAGACCGGCTGCATGATTATCGGCCCGGCCGGTGAAGCCGATAAAATCCCGGGCCTTGACCGCGCCGTTGATGATGGCGATATGGTGCATCTCGGCGCCCATCAGGCGCATATATTAAATGTTGGCGGGCATACGCTGGGCCATATTGCCTATCATATGGACGGCCATGCCTTTGTCGGCGATAGCCTTTTTGCGCTGGGCTGCGGGCGCGTTTTTGAAGGCACAATGGCGCAAATGTGGGCCAGCCTAGAAAAACTCAACGCCCTGCCCGATGGCACAAAAATTTATTGCGCGCATGAATATACCAGCGCCAATGCGGCCTTTGCCGTGACCATTGACCCGGATAATCAAGCCTTGAAAACCCGTGTCGCCGAGATTGCCGCGCTGCGCGCCGCCAATAAGCCGACCGTGCCGACCGAGATTTCTTTGGAGCGCGCCACAAATCCGTTCCTGCGCGCCACCGATGCCGCCGTGCAGGCGCATCTCGGCATGTCCGGTGCCGCTGCGGTGGATGTGTTCGCTGAAATTCGCAGCCGCAAGGATAATTTTTAATGGGCGATTTTGACGCCGATGCGTTAAACGGCCTGTCGCAAGAAGCGATATGCGCCAGACTGGGTTTGCAGCCGCAAAATGACGGCACATTTGCGCATCAAGACGCAACCCGGCGCCTATTGCTGCTGCCGCTTGGCGAGCTCTTACCTTGGCAAAAAGCCGATGCGGCCGTAACCTTTCAGTTTCTGGCCGGCGATGCGCTGGCTTTGAGTTGGTCGGCCGATGGCCATAATGCCGAAGCCGCGCATATCGGCACCAGCTTGCCGCATCACCGCATAACACAAGAGATTGCCGCTCATGTCTGGATGACGGCAGAAAGCCTCGGCACATGGAGCCTCGTCGCGCTGGAGGGCGCGCATGCGGCGACGCGATTTGAGGCGGCAGCGCCCGACTGGTTTCCTACCCCAATCGCCGCCATACAGGGCGAGGCGTAAATGTTGCGCCATGTGCACGCCAATGGCCCGGTGGTCGAGGAGATCGATTGGGTCGATCCGGAAGCCGCCTTTCTGCCGCATGGCCAAACGCCGGGCGCGATTTGGCTGGACAGTGCCGATCAAAGCCACCATGCGGCACGCTATAGCTTCATCGCTTGTGCGCCCTATGCAACCATCGCCATTGCCGATTGGCAGGCGGCGGAGGGCTTCCGGGCGCTTGATGCCGAATTGAAACGCTTTGCCGACATATGGGACGCGCTTGACCCGGAGATAGACGCACTCTTGCCACCCTTTCGCGGCGGCGCGGCCGGTCTGTTCAGCTATGATTTGGCCTATGGGCTGGAGGATTTGCCGCCCAATGAAGTGCCTTTTGCGGTGGATGAGCTGCACGTGCCGGCCATGGTGCAAGGGCTTTACAGCGATGTGCTGGCCTTTGACCACGAGGCACGACGCTGTTTCATCATCGCTACCGGCCTGCCTGCAAGCAGTCCGGCGGCGCGCAGTGATGCAGCCAATCGCGCCGTCAATACTTGGAAAGCGCGGCTTAAAGGCGTGCCGTCTGCGCCGCTACCGGCGCCGGCTGCCGCGCCGCGACCGGCCACGCCTTTGACCAGTAATTTCACCCGCGCGCGCTATTGCGATGCCGTGGCGGCCACGGTCGAGTCCATATTGAGCGGCGATATTTTTCAAGCCAATCTGGCGCAATGTTTCACCGCGCAGCTAAACCCGGAAGATGACGGCTTTGCCTATTATCGCCGCCTGCGCCGCACCAGCCCGGCGCCCTTTGCCGCCTATGCGTGTTTTGACGGCTTCGCGCTGGCTTCGGCCTCGCCCGAGCGGTTTTTGCATTGCGCTGCGGGCGTGATGGAAACACGGCCCATTAAAGGCACGGAGCCGCGTGGGCAAACCCCGCAAGAAGACACCGCCATTGCCGCGCGGCTCGAGGCGAGCGAGAAAAACCGCGCCGAAAACGTCATGATTGTCGACCTGCTGCGAAATGATTTGGCCAAAACATGCGCCGATAATAGTGTCCGCGTGCCGCAACTTTGCGCGCTGGAGAGCTTTTCCAATGTGCACCATCTGGTTTCCACCGTGCGCGGTGAATTGCAGCCGACAAAAACCCCGCTTGATGCGCTGCGCGCCGCTTTCCCCGGCGGCTCGATTACCGGTGCGCCGAAAATCCGCGCCATGCAAATTATCGCAGCGGGCGAGAGCTGCCGTCGCGGGCCGTCTTACGGGGCGATCGGGTTTATCGGCTTTGACGGACGCATGGACACGAACATTATTATCCGCACGGCGATTGTGAAGCAAAATCAGATACGCTTTCACGCCGGCGGCGGCATTGTTGCCGATAGCGACCCGCAGGCCGAATATGTCGAGACGCTGAACAAAGCGCGCGGGCTGATGGCGGCTTTGGGACTGAGCGCGACAGATATTGCGGAAAACGAGGTGGCCTGATGATTGTCGTCATTGACCATTTTGACAGTTTTGTCGAAACGCTGGCGCGCTATGTGCGCGAGGCCGGTCACGACACGCTGGTCATGCGCCAGACGGCCAGTGTCAATGATGTGCTGCGCGAGAACCCGCAAGCCATTATCCTGTCACCCGGCCCGGGGCGACCTGAGGATACCGGCGTGACGCTCGACCTGCTGGCGGCGCTGCCGGATAATATGCCGGTGCTGGGCATTTGCCTCGGCCATCAAACACTGGCGCATTATCTGGGCGGCACGGTTGGCCGCGCCAAGGAGCCGCGCCATGGCAAGGCCTCGGCCTTGACACATAATGGGCATTTTCTGTTTGAAACCATTGCCAGCCCGTTTGAGGCCGGGCGCTATCACGCGCTTATCGTCGACCAATTGCCGCAAAGCTGCACGACATTGGCCGAAAGCGCGGCGGGTGAAAACATGGCGCTGGCGCATAAAACGCGACCGCTTTACGGCTTGCAATTTCACCCTGAAAGCATATTGACGCCGCAAGGCCGCACCATGATCGAGAATTTTCTCACCCATGCCGTACCAAATGAGGCGGCGGCATGATCTGGCTTAACGGCAATATAGGCGACGCGGCGGGCGCCATTTCGGCGCAAGATCGCGGGCTGCTTTTGGGTGAGGCGGTGTTTGAGACCATGCTTGTCGCGGGCGGCGTGCCGCAATTTTGGGACGCGCATCTGGCACGGCTGAGGCGCGCCTGCACCGCCCTTGGCTTGGCCATACCTTATGATGACGCGGCGCTGAAACGCGGCGTCTTATCGCTCTTCGATGCGCATGACATAAACCCCAAGGCGGGCACACGCCATGTGCTGCGCCTTACCGTGACCGGCGGCGATGGCGGGCGCGGTTTGGTGCCTGACAATATCAGCGCGCCAAACTGGCTGATGCAAATCTCTGACGCCGCCGCGCCGCCCACTTATTTAAGGCTGCATGAAAGCGATGTGCCTGTTCTGGCCGGTAGTGCCACGGGCGGGCATAAAACCACCGCCTATCTCGACAATATTCTGGCCCGCCGCGCGGCGCTATATGCCGGCGCCGATGAGGCGCTCATGTTTAACCAACATGGTCGTCTGGCCGGCGCGGCGGCGGGCACTGTGTTTGTGCAAACAGGCAAACAGCTTATCACCCCGCCTGTGAGCGAGGGTGCCTTGGCGGGCATTATCCGCGCTGCTTTGTTGCAATTGGGGGAGGCGAGCGGGCTGAATATTGCTGAGGGGCTTATCGGCCGCGACTTACTGGCCAAGGCCGATGCGCTTTATCTGACCAATAGTGTGCAGGGCGTGGTGCCGGCCGGATTCGAGGCTATCAGCGAGACCGGTCTCAGCGAGGTACAAAAAAAACAGGGCCACGCATTATGCGAAGCCCTGCCTCAATTCGATCGGTTTTAAACCGCTCTTGACCTAATCTTTCGGTTCCAGAACCTGACGACCACGATACATACCGCTTTTCAGATCGATATGGTGACGACGATGCAACTCGCCGCTATCGGGGTTTTCGACATAGTTCGGGGCGCTCAGCGCATCGGCTGAACGGCGCATGCCGCGCTTTGACGGGGTCGTTTTTCGCTTCGGTACAGCCATTGCCTGTCTCCTGAATTCTGTCGCTCTTTCGAGCAAGTGAGGCGCGTTATACGCCACAAAGCCCGGCGCGTCCAGCGCAATTTATCGCAAATTATCGGGCGGACACGCGCCATAATTTGCCGACCGTACCCTCCGACAGGATATAAATATCGCCATCCGGCGCGGTGCGAATATCGCGCAACCTATCGCCAATCTCAGCGAATAAAAATTCCTGCCCTTTGGCGTCACCGTCTTCCATATCGACGCGGATGACATGCCTATCAATCAGCGATGTCACAAGAATATCGCCCTGCCAAGCCGGAAAGCTTTGGCCGCGATAAACGATCATGCCCGACGGGCCAATCGATGGCGTCCAATTGACCACAGGCTGCGCCGTGCCTTCATATTGCGTATAGGGGCTGATGCGCGCGCCCGAATAATCAATGCCATAAGTGGCAATCGGCCAGCCATAATTGACACCGGGGCGGATGATATTCAACTCATCGCCGCCGCGTGGGCCGTGCTCGGTTTCATAAATCACCCCGGTCGCCGGATCCTGCGCAATCGATTGCTGGTTGCGATGACCGATGGAATAAATCTCCGGCTGCGCCGTATCATCTGCGACAAACGGATTGTCAGACGGCACTTTGCCATTATCGGTGACGCGCACAATCGAGCCGAAATGATTGGATTTATTTTGCGCCTGCTCGCGCAAATCAAAACCGTCGCCGACCGTGATCAGCAGCGTCTTATCAGCCAGAAACGTCATGCGCGCACCATAATGCACCAGCCCGCGCTTTTTCGGTGCCGCCTCAAACACGGTGGAAATATCGGCCAGCGCCGTACCGGTAAAGCGGGCGCGGACAACGCGCAGCGCGCTGGCTTGCGCCGTGCCGACCGAAAGCGACAGATAAACCAGTTTATTGTCTTCATAATCCGGGTGCAGGACGATATCCATCAGTCCGCCTTGCCCGCCATATGTGCTTTCCGGCACATTTTCAACCGCCGCAGCGACCAGCTTACCATTGCGGATGACGCGCAATTTGCCGGTCAGCTCAGTGACCAGCATGTCGCCGCTCGGCAAAAAGGCCAAACCCCAAGGGCTATCCAGCCCCTCGACCACCGTCTCGAGCTGGTAGTCAACCGCCTGCACCGGCAGGCTTGCCAGACCCAGAAACACCAAACCACTGATAAATTTCGTAAAGCGCGTGCGCATATTCATCTCCCTCGCTTTTAAAAGCAATATATGACCTTTCGCGATAGTTGCAATAAGCACACAGGCTTGTTTATAAAGAAGGTTCACAGTGCGTTGCGCATGGGGGAGACATTATGGCGAAATTTTTGCCGACAAAAGCCAGCACGCTCGCTTTTCTGGCCGGACTTCTGGTTATCAATATTATCGGGGTCATTGTTTCCACCCAGTTCAATCTCGGCCATTTGCTGGCCATTGGCGTGGAAGTCAGTTTCCCGACCCGGGTTTCGACGACGCTGTTTGATCTGGTCTCCATGCAACCGCTTTTCGGGGTGATTTTCGGCCTCGGCTTTTTGATCGCCATGCTGGTCGGACACTTTATCGCCCAATGGGTCAAAATCCTGCCCGATTTGGTGTTCTCGCTGGCCGGTTTCGCCGCCATCGCCGTGACGCTGATGGCACTGACCGCGGCTTTTCAAATCACTGCCATTGGGGCAGCGCGCCAATGGGACGGGTTTTTGACCCTGGCCCTGGTCGGTGCGCTATCGGGCTATGTGTTCTCATTAGTGCGGCGGCGTCTGGCATCATAGCAAAAACCCCGCCAGTTTCCTGACGGGGTTTGCTTTTTCCAACATAAGAGGCTCAGTGAGCCGCCTTATATTCCAAACGACGTTGGTGCAAAAGCGGCTCCGTATAACCGCTCGGTTGCGCCCGGCCTTTGAAAATCAGATCGCAAGCAGCCGCGAAAGCAATCGAGCCGTCAAAATTACCGGCCATGTTTTCATAAGCCGCATCACCGGCATTTTGGGCATCGACCACAGCCGCCATGCGCTGCATGGTCTCCATAACTTGCGCCTCGGTGCAAATGCCATGATGCAGCCAATTGGCGATATGCTGGCTGGAAATACGCAGCGTGGCGCGGTCTTCCATCAGCCCGACATTATGAATATCGGGCACTTTCGAACAGCCGACGCCCTGGTCAATCCAGCGCACCACATAGCCCAAAATGCCTTGCGCATTATTGTCGAGCTCTTCTTGCACATCCTCCGGCGACCATTGCGGGTGGCTTTCAACCGGCATGGTGAGAATTTTATCGAGCGCGGCGCGGGGGCGGCTTTTCAACTCATTTTGCACCGCCTCAACATCGACCTGATGGTAATGAATGGCGTGCAGGGTCGCAGCTGTCGGTGACGGCGCCCAAGCGCAATCGGCGCCGGCTTTTGGCTGGCCGATCTTTTGGTCCAGCATGGCGGCCATCAAATCCGGCATGGCCCACATGCCCTTGCCGATTTGCGCCCGGCCCTGCAGCCCGCAGGCCAGACCGATATCGACATTCCAATCCTCATAAGTGGTCAGCCAATCCGTGGCTTTCATATCGGCTTTGCGGATCATCGGCCCCATTTCCATCGAGGTATGAATCTCGTCGCCGGTGCGGTCAAGGAAACCGGTATTGATGAAAATCACCCGCGATTTGGCGGCGCGAATACATTCTTTCAGATTGACCGTGGTGCGGCGTTCCTCATCCATAATGCCCATTTTCAGCGTCTTGGCGGGCAGACCCAAAGCCTCTTCCACCGCACCGAACAGCGTATCGGCAAAGGCCACTTCTTCAGGCCCGTGCATTTTCGGCTTCACAATATAGACCGAGCCTTTGGCCGAGTTTTTCTGCGTCGCATCCGCCTTATTGAGGTCGTGCTTGGCCAAAAGACCGGTCATGACCGCATCCATAATGCCTTCGGGTATTTCATCGCCGCGATCATCAAGCACGGCGGGATTGGTCATTAAATGGCCGACATTGCGAATAAGAATAAGCGACAGGCCGGGCAGGGTCAGCGCGCCGCCCTCAGGCGTCGTATAATCGCGATTGGCGGCCAGGGCGCGGGTTATGGTCTTGCCGCCCTTTTCCATCTCAACTTTCAGGTCGCGGCGCAGCAGACCCAAAAGATTGCGATAGGTCTCGACCTTGTCTTCCGCATCCACCGCGGCGACCGAGTCCTCGCAATCCATAATCGTCGTCACCGCGCTTTCAAGAAATACATCGGCGACATGGGCGATATCATCCTTGCCGATATTGTGGCTCGCATCGATCCAGATCTCGGCGTGCAGATCATTATTTTTCAGCACAATGGCTTCCGGCGCCGTGGCGTCGCCGCGATAGCCGACAAATTTATCCGGGTCGACCAGACCGACCGCGCCGCCGCCATGATCGGCCAGCAATGCGCCATTGACGATTTCATATTTCGTGACATCGCCATGTGCCACACCGTCCAGCGGTGCCATCTCATCAAGCAGCGCTTTGGCGCGGCGGATGACCTCGGCACCGCGCACCGGATTATAGGCACCGGCCGGCGATAAATCGCCCGATTCGTCGATTGCATCCGTGCCGTAAAACGCGTCATACAGGCTGCCCCAGCGCGCATTGGCGGCGTTGATGGCAAAGCGCGCATTCTTCACCGGCACCACGAGTTGCGGGCCGGCAATCTTGGCAATCTCATCATCGACATTTTGCGTATCGATTTGAAAATCCGGGCCCTCAGGTACCAAATAGCCGATCTCTTCCAAAAAGGCGCGATAGGCATCCGCATCATGCGGTTGGCCTTGGCGGGCTTTATGCCAATCATCAATCGCCGCTTGCAAGCTTTCGCGCTTGGCCAGCAGCGCCTTGTTTGTATCCCGATGCGCGTTCAGCACTTGGGCACATGCCGCCCAAAACGCTTCGGCCGACATATCCGTGTCACGGACCGCTTCATTGGCGACAAAATCAGCCAATTCTTTGTCAATTTGCAAACCCGATATGGTGATGCGTTCACTCATTGTATCCTCCTGTTAAACGGTCACTGAGAATCTTCTAGAAAACTTACCCGCAAACTAGTAGTTTCTGCACCGAGCCACAATGCCTAAGGGCGTTGGGCCATGAATTAGGAGGTGTCATGTCCGGGTCAAAGACAAATAGTCGCGCTTTGAAGTTTTATTCCGATGTTTTGGGTCTCGAGCACCTGCATTACGGCATTTGGGAAGCCGATGAAGAATTGACTCTGGCCAATTTGAAAATCGCCCAAGAGCGATATCAGCAAGCCATTATCGATCTGTTGCCGCCGACCAGTGTCGCGCAGCCCGTGCGGGTCTTGGATGTCGGCTGCGGCACGGGCGAATTATCGATGCGGCTGAAGGCCAAAGGCTATGAGGTCGAAGGCCTATCGCCGGATGTGAACCATATTGACAGCTATGCGGAAAAAACCGGCCAGCCTTTCCATCATTGCGTGTTTGAGGATTTCAAGCCGACCAAGACCTATGACGTCGTCATTATGTCGGAGAGCTGCCAATATATCGCGCTGGACGCGCTGTTTCCGGTGCTCGACCAATGCCTGACCGAGGACGGGCAATGGATCGTGGTCGATTATTTCGTGCTCGACGGCGTCTCCGGCACAATGGCCAAAAGCGGCCACACTTACACGCACTTCCAGCGCGCCGTGACCTTTTCCAAACTGACCATGGATTATGACCGCGATATTACCGAGGCAACATTGAAAACGCTGGATTTTGCCGCCAGTCTGGTCAATCGCGGCCAAACCGCATTGGTTCTATTGAAACAACGCATTGACCAGCGCAGTTTTCTTTTGTCGAAACTGGTCGGGCTTATTCTATGGCTGGCACGCAAAGAAATTGCCAAGCTGGAAGAAAACCGCATTCTGATTGATAGTACGCAATTCCGCGCTGCCAAAACCTATCGGCTGATGCGTTTCAAACGCTCTTAATCAAGCGCCGCCAGCTTTTTATCATATTCGCTATCGAGGCGGCGGATTTGCCAAAGGGCAAGGCCGACCCAAATGCCATAAGCCCCGCCAACCCCGAGCATGAGCCAAATATTGGTCGCCATGCTCATGGTCGAGGTGAGGTAAGACTGGATGGCGAGAAACACGATCATCGACCATGTGGCGGCGAAAATGCGCTGCTTAATAAGCCCACGCTTGACCACATGACTGAGCCGCGTCACCACATCAAGTGTCTGGGTGACTTTGCATTCTTCATCTTCGGTTTCCGGCGCTTCCATAGCGCCCTCCTTTATTCTTATTGGGCCTGCGCGTTCGGTTCAGACGGGCTTACGCCTCCTCGCGCATGCTATCGCCGACGCGGTAGCGATAAACCCGCCCCTTATCCATGGAGCGCGCGCAAGGCGCACCGGTGGCATGGGCAATATAACCGACCTGTTTTTTCGTATTGGTCAAATAATTGGCGACACGCACCGATTTCACCGTCGGGTCGAGCCCACGCATCAGCTTTTTGTCATGCGTGGTGATGCCGGTCGGGCAGCTATTTTTATCGCATTGCAGCGCCTGAATGCAGCCCAGCGCAAACATCGGGCCCCGCGCCGAGTTTACTGCCACCGCCCCCTCGGCCAGCGCCCAGGCAATCAGCGCCGGTGTCACGAGCTTGCCCGAAGCGCAAACCAGAACCTCATCACGCAGGCCGTATTGATCGAGCTTTTTCATCAAAGCCGGCAGGCTTTCATCCAATGTCATGCCGACATGATCCATCAGCGCTGCCGGGGCCGCGCCGGTGCCGCCATCAGCACCGTCCAGTGTGATAAAGCTCGGCTTTTCATCGGCGGCGATAAAGGCTTCAAACATATCGTCGAGATCGGCGGCGCGGCCGAGCACGAATTTAATCCCAACCGGTTTGCCGGTGGCTTGCTTGATCCAGCCGATCAGTGCGGCCAGCTCTTGTGCATTGGCGACATCGTGGCGGCGATTGGGTGAGACGCTGTCTTGGCCCGCCTCAATGCCGCGCGTCTCGGCGATAATATCGGTGACTTTCATCCCCGGCAGGATGCCGCCTTTGCCGGGCTTGGCGCCTTGCGACAGTTTAATCTCAAACATGACGATTTGCGGTTTCTGCGCCAGTTCGGCCAGCTTGGCATAATCCAGATTGCCATCCGCATCGCGCACACCATAATTGGCCGTGCCGATTTGAAACACCGTATCGGCCCCACCGGCCTCGTGAAAAGGCGAATAGCCACCCTCACCCGTATTGTGCCAGACCCCGGCCATTTTCGCGCCTTGCGACAAAGCCAGCACCGCATTGGAAGACAGCGCACCATAAGACATGCCGGAAATATTCAAATAGCTGTCGGTCGTGTAGGGATGCGCCGTATCGGGGCCGAAAGTGACCCGCTTGACGTGCAGCACGTCTTCTTCCAGCACCGGGTAAAAACTATTGGCAAAGCGCACCGCGCCATTGGCCTGCAATTTATAATCCGAACCAAAGGCGACCACCCCGCCTTTATCATCAGCCATATTATTGACGAAATCGCGCTGGAAGCGATTAAACGGCAATTCCTCGCGATCGGCGGCGAAAAAATAAGTGCGAAAAAACACACCCATTTCCTGCAGGATATAGCGCATATGCCCAAGCACCGGAAAATTGCGATGAATGGCGTTTTTGCTTTGCAAGCGGTCACGAATATAGACCGACAGCAAAAAAGCCATGAACAGACCAATGACAAAAATAAACAATGCCGCCAAATAAGTCAGCGTCTCGGCGATGAAAGCCATGGGCAGAACCTCCTTTTTATTGTTACCTCTTTATAGGCCGAAATCGAAAGGCCTGCCAAGCGATGAAGCTTGCAGCCTATCGCGGCGCATTTTGATGCACGGCCAGCGAAGCGGCCCCAAACGGCGCGGCGCCATCCTCATTATAGCCGCTCTTCACCCCATCTTGCGCCAGCAAGACGGGCAGCACGCCGGTCTCTTGCAACACGGCATCGGTTTGCGTTTTGGCATCGCCCGTCAGCGCATGATAATGGCGCTGCACTTCTTCCAAGCACCAAACCCGATAGAGCGAGCAAGGCACTTTGGCATAGCGCGTCCCTTGTAGCGTCATTTGGTAAAATTTTTCTGACTTATTGGCGGCCAAAGCGGCGGCATTGGCGTTTAGGCTTTGCACATGCGTCTCGCCGATTTGTTTGATAAGCGGGTATAAATCGGCCGGTAAGTTATCGGGAAGGCTGCCTGCATCACCCCAATCGCGGTCGCCCGCCGTCCACACCCGCATCACCCAAGCCATCACATGCGGCGCCGCCTCGCGCATGATTTTGGACGGCACCGGATCCATCGAGAAGTGCCGCAAGAGCGGCCCCATGAGCCCGATATCGGCCAGCGTCACCCGCCCGCCGAAAATATAATCGCGAGAGGCAAAAATCGGGTCGAGGGTTTTCAGCAGACCCAAATAAGCGTCTTCGACATGGTCCCAAGTTTGCGCAGTGACACCGTCGCGGCGGACAAAAAAATCGCGCTGGCGATGATATGTGCGCCAGCGTTTCAAAAAGCCGGGCAGCGGCACATCGCGGCCAATTTCATCGACGATTTGGCGGCGCAAAAGCTGCGCGCTCTCCCAATAGGACCAGCGATAATGCATGGCCGGGCGCCAGAGATATTCATCGGCATAATCCTCAATCAACCGCGCAAAAAAGGCCAGCCCCGCATCGGCCGGCATTATCGGACGGTCAGGGTATTCGCCCTCCAGCCAGTCGATGATCGGCGTGGTATCGGTGATCAGCCGCCCATCGGCCAGTCGCACCACCGGCATTTGCAACGCCCCCGTCGCGGCGGGAAACTCGCTCATAAACTGCTTGGCCGACATGCTCTCATAGACATGCGGGATTTGTTTGGCGCGCAAATAGGCTTCCATCTTGCCGGTAAAGTAAGAGCATTTGAGCCCGTAAAGTGTCAGCATTTTGCCCTCCCCTGAATGGCCAAAGAATGGCGCAGCGCAAAGCGGTAAGCAAGGGGAAAGGGTGGTTCGGACGTCTCGGTGACTTTACTGCACAACGTCACCTCGCTTGCGCAAGGCGCACCGTGCTTGCCTATCGGCAAACGGGTGCTTTTAGCGTGGCGGACAGAGAGGGATTGGGTAAAAAGGCTCGGTGAACAAAGTGAACCTTAGCCTGCCTTCCCCCAGCGCAGTCAGCCCGCAGCGCAGCGAGGGCTGGCGAAGTCGGCGAAGCTGAGAAAAAATGGCGGACAGAGAGGGATTCGAACCCTCGAGACGCTATAAACGCCTACACGCTTTCCAAGCGTGCGCCTTCAGCCACTCGGCCACCTGTCCAACACCGGCTGTTATAATTGCCGCGCAAAGATATGCAAGACCAATCAACAGCTTCAGCCTTTTGTTTGTCCAGCAGCTTGCGTCTTTGGTTTGACACGATTTTATAATCTGCCTAGGCTTATTACAGTTCTCTAGTAATAAAAAATGCAAACCGATTACAGGCCTACTGACAGGTAGGCCAGTAGCGAGGAGACATGGAATGGTTTATTATACGAAAAGGGTTGGCAGCTCTTCGAGAGACATCTGGTCGGTGGAAGATGACGAGACCACCCGCAAGCTAAAATGGCACTATAAGGGCGGTGATGGCAATGACACACTCACCGGTTTCTCAAAGAAAGACAAGCTTATCGGCAATGATGGAGGGGATAGCCTCTTTGGCCTCGGTGGCCGCGATGTGCTTTTCGGGGGTGCGGGAGGTGACGCCCTCAACGGAGGAGAAGGACACGATACTCTCTATGGTGGTAGCCAAGATGACCTGCTAGAAGGTGGGTTAGGTGACGATATACTTTGGGGCGACAATAAAAATAATGCTGATTCTAGAAACGACGGAGGCGATGCCCTATTTGGCGGAAGAGGGAAAGATACTCTTCATGGCCAAGGCGGAGAGGACAAGCTTTCTGGCGGTCATGGCGATGACAAGCTGATGGGCGGAGCCGGTGATGACAAGCTTTTTGGCGGTGATGGCGATGATGAACTGAATGGCGGTGATGGCGGTGATAAGCTGCATGGCGGTAAAGGCGATGATACCCTTATTGGCGGTGCTGGCAATGACAAGCTTAACGGCGGTGAAGGCAAAGACACGTTGACCGGCGGAGACGGCCTTGACACCTTTGTTGCCGACCCGAACAGCCAAAACACAGGCGTGAAAGCCGATGCGGATGTCATCACAGATTTCAGTCTTGATGATGCAGATAAAATCGCGCTTCGTAGCGGCAAGGGCAAGGTTTATGCCCATCAGGATGGCGCGGAAACAATCCTCCGAGCCGGCACTGCGACAGATAGCGATATCTACTTTGTGCTGGAAGATTTCACCGCCAATACGCTAGGCGATCTTGATTTTACTGGCGATACAAAGGTTGAAATCGTCTAACACATGGCGGACTTGTAGTCGCCCCGAGTCGGGGCAGTTGTTTTAGTCATCCATCTTCAAGGCCTGGATAAACGCATCCTGCGGGATATCCACTTTGCCGAATTGACGCGCTAAAAGCACTTATCGAGCGCAAGCGAGATTTAGTGCGCCTTGCGCCTCGGGGCAGTTGTTCTAATCATCCATCTTCAAGGCCTGGATAAACGCATCCTGCGGGATATCCACTTTGCCGAATTGGCGCATTTTCTTTTTGCCTTCTTTTTGTTTGTCCAGCAGCTTGCGCTTGCGGCTGACATCGCCGCCATAGCATTTTGCCGTCACATCTTTGCGAAGCGCGGCGATGGTTTCGCGCGCAATCACCTTGCCGCCCAGTGCCGCCTGAATGGGGATTTTGAAGAGATGGCGCGGGATAAGCCCTTTCAGGCGTTCGCACATGGCGCGGCCGCGCGCTTCGGCATTGGTGCGGTGCACAATGGTCGACAGCGCGTCAACCGGCTCGGCATTGACGAGGATAGACATACGCACCAAATCGCCGGTGCGGTATTCGGCGATTTGATAATCGAAACTGGCATAGCCGCGCGTCACGCTTTTCAGGCGGTCGTAGAAATCAAACACCACCTCGTTTAGCGGCAGCTCATATTCCAGCATGGCGCGCGTGCCGGCATAGGACATATTAATCTGATTGCCGCGGCGGTCTTCGCACAGCTTCAATACCGCGCCCATATATTCATCCGGTACCAAAATCGAGGCACGAATCCACGGCTCGTCAATATGGTCAATATGCACCACATCGGGCATATCGGCCGGGTTGTGCAGCTCTTGCATGGAGCCGTCATTCATGTGCAGCTGATAGACCACACTGGGCGCAGTGGTGATGAGGTCGATATCAAATTCGCGCTCAATGCGTTCGCGGATAATTTCCAGATGCAGCAGCCCCAAAAAGCCGCAACGAAAGCCGAAACCCAGCGCCGCCGAGGTTTCCATTTCAAAATCAAAACTCGCATCATTGAGCCGCAGCTTCGCCATGGCCTCGCGCAGGTCTTCAAATTGCGCGCTATCGGTCGGAAACAGACCGCAAAAAACCACCGGCTGCGACGGCTTAAAGCCGTCGAGAATATCGGCACAGGGTTTTTTATCTTCTGTCACTGTGTCACCGACACGCGTATCCGCCACTTGTTTAATGGCTGCGGTGAAATAGCCTATTTCGCCCGGGCCCAACTCGGCCACCGTATCGCGCTTCGGACGAAACACGCCGACTTGGTCAACCGGATGCGTCGCGCCGGTCGACATCATGCGGATCTTCATGCCCTTTTTCAGCACCCCATCAATGACGCGCACCAGCACGACCACGCCCAGATAAGCGTCATACCAGCTATCAACCAGCATGGCTTTCAACGGCGCTTGCGCGTCACCGGCAGGTGGCGGCAATTCGGTCACAATCGCCTCCAGCACATCATCTATGCCAAGGCCGGTCTTGGCCGAAATATCGACGCTATTGGCGGTATCAAGCCCGATAACATCCTCAATCTGGCTTTTCACCCGCTCAGGCTCGGCGGCCGGCAGGTCAACTTTATTCAGTACCGGCACAATTTCGTGGTCGACATCAATCGCCTGATAGACATTGGCCAGCGTCTGCGCCTCAACGCCTTGGCTGGCATCGACCACCAAAAGCGAGCCCTCGCAAGCGGCCAGCGAGCGGTTCACCTCATAAGCGAAATCGACATGGCCGGGCGTGTCGATCAAGTTCAATTGATAGGTCTCGCCATCAGCCGCCTTATAATCGAGCCGCACGGTTTGCGCTTTAATGGTGATGCCGCGCTCGCGCTCAATATCCATATTATCCAGCACTTGTTCCGACATTTCGCGCGCGCTCAAGCCACCGGTCATTTGGATAAGCCGGTCGGCCAGGGTCGATTTGCCATGGTCAATATGCGCAATGATGGAAAAATTGCGAATGTGTTTTTGCGTCTCAGAACTCATGCGCGTGATATAGCACCGCCGGCGCGCTGCGCCAATGCGTCAAATGGGTAGGCGGACAATTAGCTTGCAGTTGCGTTTGCTAGCCGCGCAATTTGCCGCCTGTGGTTTTCTCGACATTGGCCGTCACTTTTTCGGCCACCGCCTCGATCTCGGCATCGGTCAGCGTGGCGTCTTGCGGTTGCAGCACCACTTCCAGCGCCACGGATTTCATACCATCGGGCAGGCTGCCACCTTCAAATACATCAAATACACGCACATCGGCGATCAGCTTTTTATCGGCGCCTTTTGCAGCGCGCACCATATCGGCGGCGCGTGTGTCACTTGCCACCTCAAAAGCAAAATCGCGGCGCACGGCTTGCAAATTGCTGAGCGCCAACGCCGCGCGCGCCACTGAGCTTGTCTCTTTCGGTGCCGGCACGGTTTCGGGGAAAACCTCAAACGCCACGACAGGCCCGTCAATCCCAAAACCTTGCAGAAGAGCCGGATGCAATTCGCCAAACACCGCCATGGGCTGGCGCGGATTGCGCGCCAAAATGCCCGAGCGGCCCGGATGATAAATATCCAACATGGCCGCATCGCTGATCGGCAGAATTTGCAAGCCCGCCGCATCGACACCGCACGCCGCCAGAGCCGCCTCAGCGTCACTGCGCGCTTGATAGGCATTGACGGCTTCAGCCGCGCCCTGCCAGTTTTTGCGCGACGCCAGACCGGCGCGCAAGCCCGCAGCCACAAAATGCTGCGCCCCCGGCGTGGCGGCAGTAAAGGCATGGCCCAATTCAAACAGCTTGATGATTTGCGCCCCGCGATCGGCATTTCTTTGCGCCGCGCTCAACAGGCCGGGCAAAAGCGACGGCCGCATATGGCTCAATTCAGACGAAATGGGATTTGCCAACTGCAGCCCGTCAGCCACATGAAACGCCTTGGCCTGCGGTTCGGAAATAAATGACCAAGTCACCGCCTCGACCAGACCGCGCCCGGCCAGACTGCGCCGCATCAGACCGGCGCGGCGTTGCGCCAATGTCAGCGTCGGTTTGGCGACGCCCGGGCGTTTCGGCAGCGGCGTTGACGGCACTTCGGTAAGGCCGTGAATTCGGGTAATCTCTTCGACAATATCAGCCGCGCCATAGGGGGCGTCATCAATATCGGGGCGCCAGCTCGGCACATTAACCTGCCAAGGGCTGCCCGTCTCGACGCCAAAACCAAGCTTTTCAAGAATCGCCTGCATATCCGCTTCGGCCAAATCAAGACCGGTCAATTGCCTCACGCGGGCCGGGTCAAAGGCCACGGTTTTTTGCGTTGCAGGCACAGTACCGGCCATCACCGGCCGGCACGGCGTGCCGCCGCATAAATCAACAATCATCTGCACGGCACGCGAAAGCCCGCTCTCGACCGAGGCCGGATCGACGCCGCGCTCAAAGCGATAGCGCGCATCCGATTCGATATGGTGATGGCGTCCCGACAGGGCGATGGCGACAGCGTCAAACCAAGCGCTTTCGACCAGCACATTAGTCGTCGCCGGTGTCGCGCCGCTCTCCAGCCCGCCCATAATACCGCCCAGACCGACCACGCCCTTGGCATCAGCAATGACACAATCGGCTTCGTCCAGCTCATAAGTCGCTTCATCGAGGGCGGTAAAGCTCTCACCTTTTTGCGCCGCGCGCGCCGTCACCGGACCGGTCAATTTATCAGCGTCATAGACATGCAGCGGCTTGCCCATATCGTAAGAAATATAATTGGTGATATCGACCAAAGCGCTGATCGGGTTGAGGCCAATGGCTTTCAAACGCGCCTGCAGCCAAGCCGGACTTGGCTTGTTTTCCACACCCTCAATCAGACAGCCGGCAAAAACCGGACAGGTCTCATGCGCGACGTTAATCTCGATAGGGCTCGGACTATCCGCCGCTATGGCTTTGATATTATCCGGCTTCAGCGTGCCAAGGCCGGCGGCGGCCAAATCGCGGGCAATACCGCGCACACCGAGGCAGTCCGGACGGTTCGGTGTGATGCCAATCTCAATCATCGGGTCGGTCTGGCCCAACGCCTCGGCCGCAAGGGTGCCGACCACCGCATCGGCCGGCAATTCGATAATGCCGTCATGGTCGTCGCTCAGGCCCAATTCGGCGCCCGAGCACATCATGCCATTGCTTTCGACACCGCGAATTTTGGCCTTGCCCAACACCATGCCATTGGACGGAATGACCGCGCCTTGCTGCGCCAAAATACCTTTCAGCCCGGCCCGCGCATTGGGTGCGCCGCAAACCAGTTTCTGCTCGCCGCTGCCCGAGACGACGGTGCAGATTTGCAGCTTATCGGCTTCCGGGTGCTTTTCGGCGGCAATGATTTCCGCCACTTCGAAATTGGTAAATGTCGCAGCCGGGTCAACCAATTCTTCAACTTCAAGTCCGATCAGCGTCAGCTTTTCGACAATCGCCTCCAGCGAGGCGTGTGTATCCAAATGATCATGCAACCAGGAGAGTGTGAATTTCATGTCCGGCTCTCCTATTTCGCAGACTGAATATTGGCGAGGGATTTATTCGACAGACCGGCGGCCAGCCCCGGCACATCGATCGGCAGGAAGCCGTAATGTTTGAGCCAGCGCAAATCCGCCTCGAAGAAAGCCCGCAAATCGGGCGCGCCATATTTCAACATGGCCAGACGATCAATCCCCATGCCGAAAGCAAAGCCTTGATATTTGGCCGGATCAATACCGGCATGCGCCAGCACACGGCCATTGACCATGCCCGAACCGCCGATTTCCATCCAATCATCACCCTCGCCAACGATAAGCTTGTCGCCATCGCGGCGGCAGGGCATGTCGATTTCCATGCTCGGCTCGGTAAACGGGAAATAGCTTGGGCGCAGGCGGATAGAAATATCATCCACCTCGAAAAAGGCGGCAAGAAACGCCTCCAGCACATATTTCAAATGCCCCATATGCGTCGTTTCATCGACCACCAACCCCTCAACCTGATGAAACATCGGCGTATGCGTCTGGTCGCTATCGCAGCGATAAGTGCGCCCCGGCGCGATAAAACGGAAAGGCGGTTCACCGGCCTGCATGGTGCGAACTTGCACCGGCGAGGTATGGGTGCGGAGCACCAAAGCTTCGCCGTCTTCCTCGGCCTGCATATAAAATGTGTCGTGCATTTGGCGTGCCGGATGCGCGTCCGGAATATTCAGCGCCGTGAAATTATAGAACTGGCTTTCAATATCCGGCCCCTCAGCAACGTCAAAACCCATATCGGCAAAAATCGCCGCGACCTCTTCCATCACCTGACTGACCGGGTGCAGGCGACCTTCCAAAAGCGGACCGCGCAGCAGCGGCAGCGTCATATCTTGCGTTTCCGTCTCCAGACGCGCGCTGAGCGCCGCGCCCTCCAATAGGGTTTTTTTATCGGCAATGGCGGCGGTGATGGTGTCGCGCAATTGATTAAAGAGCGGGCCATTGATTTGGCGCTCTTCCGGGCTCATCGACCCCAGCGTCTTCAGCAGGGCCGAAACCGCGCCTTTTTTGCCGAGGCTCGAAACCCGCAGCTCTTCCAAGGCGGTCAGATCAGCAGCCGCGTCAATCGCGGCGGTGATCTCGGCTTCCAATGTCTTTGCGTCGCTCATCTCATCATCCGGTTCAAAATAAAAACCCGCCCGCAATCACTCGGAGCAATCCGATGTCGCGGGCGGGGTTATGGTGGCGTTTTATGCGATTTGGTGCATGCACCAGACCGCCATAAATCGCGAAAGCTTAGCCAAGCGCGGCGCGGGCTTTGCCGACCAGCGCTTCAAAAGCAGCCGGTTCGTGCACAGCCAGATCGGCCAATACTTTACGGTCAACTTCAACACCGGCTTTACCCAGCCCGTTGATAAACTGACCATAAGGCAGGCCGTGTTGGCGGCTGGCCGCATTGATACGCTGGATCCAAAGCGCACGGAAATTGCGCTTGCGGGCGCGCCGGTCACGATACGCATATTGCCCGGCCTTGGTGACGGCCTGCTTGGCAACGCGAATGGTGTTTTTACGACGGCCGTAATAGCCTTTGGCTTTCGCCAGAACTTTTTTATGACGTGCGTGAGAAGTCACGCCGCGTTTTACACGAGACATCTGAGCTCCCCCTTAGCCGTTCGGCATAAATTTGCGCACGATTTTTGCATCCTGCGGTGATAAAACCGTGGTGCCGCGCTGATTGCGAATTTGTTTATTGGTACGTTTGATCATACCGTGGCGCTTACCGGCCTGACCGGCGCGCACCTTACCCGAAGCGGTAAGCTTAAAGCGCTTTTTGGCTCCCGATTTGGTCTTCATTTTGGGCATTTCGACATCCTTTCGCTTAAAAGCAGATACAGTCCAACCGACATGGCAGCCCTAACAGCCAGACGGTTGAGCCGGCAGAATTTTTTCACAAACCTGCCAAGCAGCGCGTGTTATACGAGAAATAGAGGAAATTGCAAGCCAAAGCGGCGATTATTATAGGTGGTTTTCCATGCCCGATAGCGCACCGCGCAAAGCCCTGAATATTGCCCATCGCGGCGGTGCCGACCTATGGCCGGAAAACACGCTACCCGCCTTTGCCCGCGCCCTCGAACTGGGTGTCGATGGGCTTGAATTTGATATCCAGCTTTCGGCCGATGGGCAGTTGATGATCCATCATGATGCGCGGCTGAAACCCGATGCGACGCGGCAAAACGGGGTTTTTATACAAAAACCGACACCGCGTATCGACGCGCTCACCCATGCCGAATTACAGACCTATGATGTCGGCACGCTGGATGCGACCAGCCGCTATGGGCAACGCCGCAAGACGCGCACCAATCTGGACGCCGTCACAATCCCGACGCTGGCGGATTTGGAAAACCTACTGGCCGAAAAAGCCCCGCCCGGTTTCAAGCTCTATACGGAATTGAAAACCGATATGGGCCCCCATGCCGGACAAGCGCATCGTCTGGCCGATGCCTATCTTACTGCGCTGGAGGCCTCGCCCCTCGCCGCAAATCATATTGTCATCTCATTTGACTGGCGGGCGCTGAACCGCGTGCGCGCCGCACGACCCGACATGCTACACGCTTATACAACGCTGGAATTTTCGAGCACGGATCCGGACCATGAAAGCCGCGCACAAGACACCGAACTGGCAGCGGCCATTCGTGCGGCTTCTGAAAACGGCGCGCCCTGGTTTGACGGCTTTGACTGGCGCGCCATGGACGGCACAACGCATGGCGAAAAAATGCTCAATGCGCTGCATGCAGCCGACGGTGCAGGCTGGTTTGCCTATTGGCAGGATATTGATGCGGCGTGGATGCGCCAAGCGCACAATCTCAATCTCGAGGTTTCGGCATGGACAGTCAATCGCGCCGATGACATGCAAAAGCTCACCAATATGGGCGTTGCCGCGCTGGTCACCGACCGGCCGGATATTTTGAAAGATGTATAAAGCGATAATATTTATCGCGGCCTATCGCGGTGCCAGCACCATGATCATTTGACGGCCTTCCATTTTCGGCATGGCCTCGACTTTGGCAATCTCATCCGTGTCATCGCGAACGCGGTTCAACACGCCCATACCGAGATTTTGGTGCGCCATTTCGCGGCCGCGAAACCGCATGGTGACTTTCACCTTGTCACCGCCTTCAATGAATTTCACCACATTGCGCATCTTCACGTCATAATCATGCGTGTCGATATTCGGCCGCATTTTGATCTCTTTGACGTCAACGGTTTTTTGCTTTTTGCGCGCTTCGCTGGCTTTTTTCTGTTCTTGATATTTCAGCTTGCCATAGTCGAGAATTTTACACACGGGCGGGTCGGCATTAGGCGACACCTCGACCAAATCAAGGCCCTCTTCCTCTGCCATGGCCAGTGCCGAATCCGTATCGACAATGCCCATTTTTTCACCGGCGGCTCCAATTACCAAAACTTTCGGTACGGTAATCATACGATTGACGCGCGGGCCTGTTTGACGTGGCGGCTGCGCGGCGTGTGGTCTACGTGCTATGGTTTCGCTCCAATTCAATTTCACCAAAGGACGCATGACGTCCTTACTGGGCTAGGTTTATTACTTCAGGGGCGGAAGTCAACCAGGAATTGCCCGCTCTGCCAGTCGGGCCGTGGCCAAATGAAATGGCGCAGATGAGGCAAGCCGCTGCCGGCCGGTTGATAAACGCCGTCAAAGCGCCGCCAGGATATACGCCGGATGAAGGCCATACTCCCGCGCAATCCCAGCGGTCCATATACCCATATCTCATCAGCCTTAATTTTTTCCTGCTGCTGGTCGGTATCGATTATGACGCTCAAAGAGGCGACGTGCGGGTAAAGCGCATCGCACCAGCCGTGCAAATCCTGTGGCGATAAGCCGGCACCGATCAGCAAGGCCCCGCCCGGCTCGCGCACGGCACGGCTCATCCGATCAGCTCAAGATAAACATTCAGCGTGCGATTGCACATGGCGGTCTGCGTGTAATTGGCCTCGACATTTCTGCGGCCATTTTGCCCCATCGCCAAAAGCGCTTCGGGTGACATGGCCAATGCTGCGTCCAGCGCCCGGCTCAAAGCCGGCGCATTGCCCATTTCAGCCAACCAGCCCGTACCGCCCTTATCCACCGCATCGGCAATCACCGTCTCGCGAAAGCCGCCGCCATTACTGGCAATCACCGGCAGGCTGGCGGCTTGCGCTTCGATGATGGTGCGGCCAAACGGCTCCGGCCTGATGGTCGGCACAACGGCCAAATCAGCCGCCGCATAGGCAGACGGCATATGGCTCTCAAGCCCGGCAAAAACCAAATAGTCGGCCAGTCCGACAGAAGCGGCCAGCGCCTTTAAATCAGCGACATAATCATCGCGACCCTGCGCACTGCCGACCAGCACCAAATAGGGTTTGGCACCCGCGCCGATATTTCCCAAAGCCTCTATAAGCACATGCTGGCCCTTTAAATGCGTTACACGGGCCGGACAGATAATGACAAAAGCGTCATCGGGCACCCCCCATTGCGCGCGTTTTTCGGCCCGATCAGCAGACGTAAAACCGTCCCGCGCCAGCGCCGCGACATCGCAGCCGCGCGGCACAACGCGTATCTTATCGCGCCGCTGCGGATAGACTTTGGCAATCTGACCGGCTGTATAATGCGAGTTTGCAATCGACACGGCACCGCGCACCAGCACACTATTGTAAAAAACTTTGGCGCGCGGGCGCTCATGTACGGTCGAATGATAAGTCGTCATGAAAGGAATATGGGCCAGCTTGCCGGCGCGCAGACCCGACCAGCCCGGCGCGCGCGAGCGCGTATGAATAAGGTCAACCGCTTGGCTTTGCGCCAAATCGGCCAGCGCCCGGCCATGCCGCCAGACGGTGAATGGGTTTTTGGTGGCGACCGGCATATGAATGACCTCGCCGCCCGCTGCTTTAATATCGTCCTCTAACGCGCCGCCTTGACTGACCACAAGCGCGCGCCCGCCGGCTGCGACAATGGCACGGCTCATCTCCAATGTGGTGATTTCCGCCCCGCCCACATCGAGCTCCGGCACAACCTGCATAATGGTCTTACCGGTCAAATCGACCGGGCCTGTCGGGGGCATTAAAAAAGCGTCGCTCACAATCAAATCCTTTTGCGCTGACCGTGATTCAGTCATAATTCAATTCACGCAAAACACCAAGCACGCCAAGAGACCCACATGAGCTCCAACATACTGACCCGCGCGACACAAGAAAAAGGTGAGCAAAGCATCGCCTATCGCCAGCAAGCCGGTGACGGGCCGGGGGTGGTTTTTTGTGGCGGCTTTCGCTCCGATATGACCGGCACGAAAGCCCAAGCACTGGCCGATTGGGCGGCGCAAAAAAACCGCGCCTATACGCGGTTTGATTATTTCGGCCATGGCGCGTCATCGGGCGATTTTACCGACGGCACGATGAGCTATTGGCGCGGCGACACCCCACATATATTGGACCATTTATGCGATGGCCCGCAAGTGCTGGTCGGCTCCAGCTTTGGCGGCTGGCTGTCTCTCATGGCGGCGCTCGACCGGCCCGAAAAAGTCGCCGCTCTGGTGCTCATCGCCCCGGCGGTGGATATGACCGAGCGACTTATGTGGGCGCGGTTTTCAGACGCCGCGCGCGCGACATTGATGCAAGACGGGATTTATTACGACCCCTCCGATTATGATCCGCAAGGCTATCCGATCACGCGCATGTTGATTGAAGACGGGCGCACGCATCTCATGCTTGATAAGCCGATAGATATAAATCTGCCGGTCCGCATCATGCACGGGCAAGAAGACGAGGCTGTGCCGTGGGAATTATCACTGGAACTGGCGGCGCAGCTAACCGGCAAGGATGTCGAGATGCATTTCATCAAGCACGGCGATCATCGCCTGTCAGAACGCCATGAGATCGACCGCCTGATCCAATTGATTGACAGTCTCAATCTTCAGTAATCGCCGTTTTCGTATAGCGCGCGCAAGCCCTCGCGATAGGTCGGATAGAACAGCGCAACGCCCAGCTCATCGACCATACGCTGATTGCGCAAGCGCTTATTCTCGCCGTAAAAACTCCGCGCCATGGGCGACAAAGTAACCTCGTCAAAGGGCAGCAAAGGCGGCGGCG
Organism: Alphaproteobacteria bacterium; assembly: GCA_965658615.1. GTDB lineage: Bacteria > Pseudomonadota > Alphaproteobacteria > RS24 > RS24 > UBA8337. The sequence continues at coordinate 78,118 of CBFHSX010000001.1, forward strand.
TGGTGTGCAACAGACCGGCCGCAAACGCCACCACATCCTGCGGCGGCGCCGGTTCGTCATCGCATAAGGTATAGGCGCGCCCGGGATTGGGCCGGTCGATCGAGGCCAGCAGCACTTGCGCAATATCATCGACATGGATGCGCGAAAAAACCTGCCCTGGCTTGTCAATACGCCGCGCCGTGCCGTTTTTGAGGGCGCGCAATTGATTGCGCCCGGGGCCGTAAATCCCGGCAAGGCGGAAATAATGCAGCGGCAAATCATGCGCCGCCGCCAGGGCACCCCACGCCGCTTCGGCGTCGACGCGCCTTTGCCCGCGCGCACTGAGCGGACCGGGCCGGCAGTCCTCATCAATCCAAGCGCCGCCGTGATCGCCATAAACCCCTGTGGTCGATAAATAGCCGATCCAATCCGGCTTTTTCGCCTGCGCCGCCAGCCCGTCTTTTAAGAGCGGCAAAGCCGGATCGCCGGGCTCGCCCCCTTCGCCCCCCGCATTGGGGGCAGCCGATAAAAGAATATGCGTCACATCGTCAAGCTGCGCTTGTTTTAACGGCGTTTCGTCAAGCCGCAGCGGGGCGATACCCTGCTCACCCAAAGCGGCAGCTTTTTCATCATTGCGGCACGTCGCCGAGAGCGACCAGCCGCGCGCGCGCAAGAGCGGCGCCAAAGCGGCGGCGCAAAAACCATAGCCGAAAAACAACATATGCTGCATCACGTCTCCTGAATGGCCTCCTGAATGGTGTGCCATTCGGCCAGCACCATGGCGTCTTCTTCCTTCTCCATATAGGTCGCCGCCGCCCGTTTGGCAGCTTTCGGAGCAAGTCGTCCCAGTGCCCAAACCGCATGGCCGCGCACCACGGCTGCGCCATCGTCCAGCCGCGCCGTCACCGCCTCAATATGCGCCCCGCTTGGCGTCTCCATATTGCCCAACGCAATCAGCACATTGCGGATGAAATGGTCGCGGCCGGTGCGCTTCACCGGCGTCTGGCGAAAGAAATCACGAAACGCCGCATCGTCTAGACGGCTCAGAAAAATCAAATCCGGCAGATCATAATCGGCGTTCAGCGCCAGCTTGGCATCCTTGGCTTGGCGCGCATATTTATTCCATGGGCAGACGGCCAGACAGTCATCACAACCATAAATATGATTGCCCATGAGCGGGCGCAGCGCGGTATCGACCATGCCCTTATGCTCAATCGTCAGATAAGAAATACAGCGCCGCGCATCCAACTTATAAGGCGCAGGAAAAGCATCGGTCGGGCAAATATCGAGACATGATTTGCACGAGCCGCAATGATCGGGCTCGGGTGTATCGGGCGCAAGGTCCAGCGTGGTGAATACAGAGCCCAGAAACAGCCATGAGCCCAGCTCGCGCGATACCAAATTTGTATGCTTGCCTTGCCAGCCAAGACCGGCGACCTGGGCCAGCGGTTTTTCCATGACCGGCGCAGTGTCGACAAAGACTTTCACCTCGGCCCCGCTTTCCTCAACCAACCAGCGCGCCAGTGTTTTCAATTTCTTTTTCACCACATCGTGATAATCGCGCCTTTGCGCATAGACCGAAATCGCGCCTTTATCTTGTGCCGCCAAATAGGCGAGTGGATCCGCCTCATCACGGTCGGGGCCGGGGCCGGGGCCATAATTCAGCCCCAGCATGATAACGCTTTGCGCTTCCGGCCATAGGCGATTGGGGGCACTGCGTTCGGCCATGCGCGTTTCCATCCAACCCATTTGCCCATGATGGCCGGCCGCGACATAGGCGTGCAACCCATCCGCCGCACCGGCCACTTCGCGGGCCGGCGCGATGCGGCATTGATCAAAGCCCAGCGCCAAAGCCCGGGCGATGATTGCTTGTTTGATGTCAGCCGGTTGTGGCATGGCCTCGGCGCTTAAAAATCCGGATCGGCGTAATAGGGCGGCGGCCGCATGCCCGCCACATGGTCGGCCAGAAGCGGGCGAAAGGCAGGCCGTGATTTCAGCTTGGCATACCAATCGCGCAAAGACGGCCACAAGGCCCATGGCACATCACCGGTATAATCAAGGCAAGACAGATGCGCCGCAGCGGTCAAATCGGCCATGCTCATCTCATTGCCGGCCAGCCAGTCGCGGCTCTCCAACAAATAGGTCATATATTCCAAATGCAGATTGAGATTGTGCAGCCCGACGCGCACCACGCCCATATCCGGCCCGCCCCCGCCATCATCGGCACCCATAAAGCGGCGATCGATTTTTTCATAGGTGATGAGCTTGCCGACCTCGGCGTAAAACTTATCGTCAAACCAGGCGGTGATACGCCGCGTTTCGGCGCGCGACAGGCCCGAGCTGGGCAGCAGTGGCGTTGCCCCGCCTTTTTCTTCCAGCCATTCAGAAATCGCATAATGACCGGCAATCGTGCCCGCCTCACCGACCAATACCGGCACTTCGCCGGACGGGTTGAGCATGAGAAAATCCAGCCGCCTTTCCCATGGGCGCTCTTCGACAAATTCAACAGCGAATTTCTTCTCGCCCAACATCAGACGAATCTTGCGCGAAAAGGGACAGACGGGTTGATGAAACAAAGTGGCCATGCGCCCAAAATAGGCCGCTTGGTGCAAAGCTGCAACAAAACACTTGGGCTGCGCGTGCGGCGCAGCTAAGTTGGCGGCATGGCATTTGATCACATTCTTATTTTGGCGCTTATCCAAGGCGTCACCGAGTTTATCCCGGTTTCGTCTTCCGGACATTTGACGCTGGCGCATGGGCTGAGCACGCTTGACGACCATGGCGTCGCTATGGATGTCGCGCTGCATGCCGGCACGCTTGTCGCCGTGATGGTGTATTTCCGACAAGACGTGATCCGGCTTTTGACCGGGCTTGTGCATTTGCCGCTGCGCCGCCAAAGCGATGAGGCCACACAAGCCGGCCATATGATTTACGCTACACTGCCCGTGCTCCTCGCGGCTGCGCTTGTTCTGGCCAGCGGTATCTTGGATAGCTTACGCAGCGCCCATGTGGTGGCGTGGGCCAGTATTATTTTCGCCCTGCCGCTTTATCTGGCCGACCGCTTTGCGGCGGCGGATAAGACACTTGCCCATATGCAGGCGCGCCCGGCATTGGTTATGGGATGCGCGCAAATGCTGGCACTCATTCCGGGCGCCAGTCGCGCCGGTGTGACCATTATGGCGGGCCGCGCGCTTGGCTTTTCGCGCGAGGCGGCGGCGCGCTATTCCATGTTGATGGCCATGCCGGTGATTGCCAGCTTTGCGCTATTCGGTCTTATCGAATTGGTCCGCGAGGCGGCCTGGGGCGCGTTAGGCGACGCCGCATTGGGCGCGCTCATGGCGGCACTGTTTGCCTTTATCTCGATCGACTTGTTTTTGCGCCTGACGCGCCGCATCAGCCTGCTGGTCTTTGTGCTTTACCGGCTGGCTCTGGGTGGCGTGATTTTGGCGTTTTTCTAGCCGCTTATTTTAACTTCTTACCTGCCGGCCGATAGCGCGCCAGATAATCGGGCAAAATACCGGCAATCGGCTGCGGCACCACGCCCAAATCGGCAAAGCCCTGCATCCCTTCGGCCACAAGATTATCGCTTTTCAGCAAGATCAACTGATCCGGCGTCAAAAGCGGCTTGGGCATGAATTGCGCCAGCGCAGCAATCGGCGCAGCGGCGGCAAAAGGTAGCGGCACCAACAAGCGGTCGCGGCCAATCTCGGCCAGCAGCATTTCCATTAATTGCTTGAAACTCAGCACATCCGGCCCGCCCAATTCATAAAGGCCGGCGCGCGCACCGGCAAAACACGCCTCGACGGCTACCGCCACATCAAAGACCGAGACCGGCTGGTATTTCGTCACACCGCCACCGATCAGCGGCAAGGCCGGGGCCAGCATGGCCATGCCTGCAAAGCGATTGAAGAAATCATCCTCGGGGCCAATAACAATAGACGGACGCAAAATATGCGCTTGCGGCAAGGCCGCCATGACGCCCTCCTCACCGGCTGCTTTGCTTTGCGCGTAAAGCGAGGCCGACGCTGCATCGGCGCCAATGGCCGAAATATGCACCATATGCTCAATGCCCTCTGCCTTGGCCGCCGCGGCGATGCGTGCCGCGCCCTCAGCTTGCAGCGCGTGGAATTTTTGCTTACCGCTTTCAAACAGGATACCGACCGCATTGACCACGCCATCCGCACCGGCCAAAGCGGCCTGCGTGCTGGCCGTGTCGCGAATATTGGCTTGCACGATTTCCACCTGCCCGGGCACACCATTGGTCTTCAGGAACAGCGCTTCATTGGGCCGCCTTGTTGCGATGCGCAGGCGATAGCCCGCCTTGGCCAGACGCCTGACAATATGGCGACCGAGAAAACCCGTACCGCCGAAAACCGTAATCAGTGCATTTTTTTGAAGCGCCATATTTGCCCCCGAAACATCATCTGTGCCTGTCATAATATAAGCGGCCCCAAGGGTGAAGAAAAATCAACGCCGCGATGCGAATTAACAGACAAGCTTTATTGACAAGTCGCCCCCGCCTCTCTAAACCAAGCTCAGATTCCTTAAGTGCCCAGGTGGCGGAATTGGTAGACGCGCTAGCTTCAGGTGCTAGTGTCCGTATGGACGTGGAAGTTCGAGTCTTCTCCTGGGCACCATTCCTCAGAAAATCAAACTGCCTCTAAAGGGTGCCGTGCCAACGCCGGACGGCGTATCATCGCCCCCTTTTGCTTCGGCGCGGGCAGTGTTAGATTGGCGCGTTAAATCTGTTGGAGGTGTTGCATGCTTTTATCGCTGGCCTGCCTGTTTTTTTTATATATGGCGATTAAGGGGATTTTGAACCCGTTCCACGAAAACCGCTTTGACAGCTATGTCATTATGATGCTGATTTTCGCCACCATCTGCGCCGGCATTCCGCTGCGCCACGCCATGTTTGAATGGAAACTGGCCGATGCGGCTGAGGAGCTGATCGCACGCGATAATATCGCCGTTACCTGCCTGTCGCGCTTTGGCGGTATCCTGCATTGGAATGCCGCCGGTTATGTCTATCGCGGCTCGCAGGAAATCAATATGCAAGCCTATGTTTGCGAGGATTTGCGCGATTATTTATGGGACCCCGAAGCCGCCAATAGCGAGGCGGTGCGCGACACCAAGCTGGTTTTTGCCCTGCATGTGCTGACCCATGAGACCATGCATGTTGATGAGATTTATGACGAGATCCACGCCGATTGCCGTGCCTTTCAATTGAACCATCGCATGGCTGAGATACTCGGCGTCGAGAAGAATGTGGCGGCGCAGACGGCAATTGTCGCGCATCGCTTCCGGTCTAAACGCCATCCTTATTACAGCCCGCATTGCGAACCCGACGGCGCCTATGATGAGCGGCTTCCGGGCGCCGTGTGGATTGTCGGTTAGCGCCTAGCCGATCAGAGCCTCGAAAACCAATTGCCCGCCAAACAGCAGCAAGCAGGCTTGGCTGATATGATAAAACCATGTGTCGCTCAGCCTTTTATTCAACGCGATACCGGCTATCACGCCAAGCGGTACAAGCGGCGCCAGCGCCAGACTGGCGCTTAGACTGGCCGCGTCAAACAGCCCCAATTCAACAAAAAACGGCAGCTTGGCCAGATTAATGGTGAGGAAAAACCAGCCCATTGTGCCGACAAAATAAGCCCGCGGCAGGCGCATGGCCAAAAGATAAACCTGTGCCGGAATGCCACCGGTCAGCGAGATGAAGCTGGCCAGCCCCGACAGGCTGCACCACAGACCGGCGCGCTGGGGCGCGCGCCGCCGAATAGCTTTCACAGCCGCGCGCGAGCCGGCTGCGCTCAGCGGCGGGTGCCATAGTTGGTAAAAATACCGCGCCGCCGTATAAACCGCCAATAGGCCGATCAATAGAATAAGCGTGGTCTCGCTAATCTGCTTGAACAAAAGCCAACCGGCCAATTGGCCGATACATGCCGCCGCCACCATGGGGATGACATAACGGCGCACGGCGCGTTTGCGATAGCGCCAGCCGACATAAAAATCAGCCAGCAAGAACACCGGCAACATCACCGCCAGCGCCGGACCGGGCGGCAAAACCAACAACATAAGCGGCAGCGATAAAGACCCCATAGCGCCGCCAAAACCGGCTTTCGACAGCGCCACGACAAAGCTTGCCAAGCCGCCAATAAGCCAGAAAGCCAGCGGGGCGGTGGCGATGAGCGAGGCGTCAAAAAAATCCGGCAGCATAGACATGATAGGCCGCAAGCTAGTCCAGCCGCGCCGGAAAGCAAAGCCCGTTTGTCGGATGCGTTGCGCGATTTGGCACCCGACTTGTTGCAGGACTTGAGTTTGCCCCGCCAAAGCTCTAGAACCGAGGCAGATAGAAAAGGATGTGAACCATGGCGATTCATTTGCACAAGGACGACCTGCCCGACGGGCTGAGCTTTACCGGCGCCATTGCCGTCGATACGGAAACGCTGGGGCTGAAACCAGCCCGCGACCGCTTGTGTTTAGTGCAGCTTTCGGCCGGCGACGGCGAGGTGCATATTGTGCAATTCGCGCCCGAAAGCGAGTTCAATACAGACCCTTATGCGGCGCCGAATTTGAAAGCCGTTTTGGAAGACCGTCAATTGATGAAAATCTTCCATTATGCACGCTTTGATTTGGCGATTATCGCGCAATATTTGAACGTCCATGCAGCCCCACTTTGGTGCACAAAAATCGCCTCCAAACTGGTGCGCACCTATACGGACCGCCATGGGCTGAAGGATTTGTGCCGCGAATTGCTCAGTGTCGATCTGTCGAAAGCGCAGCAAAGCTCGGATTGGGGGGCGCCGAATTTATCCGACGCGCAGCTCAATTATGCGGCCTCCGATGTGCTGCACTTGCACGCGCTGAAAGACAAGCTCGAGACCATGCTGGACCGCGAAGGCCGTCGTCCGATGGCGGAAGCGTGTTTCGATTTCGTGCTGGTGCGCTCGGCCATGGATTTGGCCGGCTGGGACGATATTGATATTTTCGCCCATTAGCGCAACACTCGCCCTATGCAAAACAACCCATCCCGGCACACAAAACGCGTCACCCTATTGCGCCGCGTGATGGTGGGCGGTGCGGTGCTGGCGGCACTGGCGCTTATCGGCCTGTCCAATACACAGCGCTTCACCACTGCCCCGATGGGCGGCGATATAAAGCTCAGCGGCAGCGGACCGGTGGTCGATAATCCCGATTATCAAGGGCGCACGGCGGCGGGCCGCGCCTATCGCCTGCAAGGCAAGACGGCGCGCAATCTGCAGGATGATACGGCCCTGCTGAGCGCGCCGCGTCTCGCCATTGCGGCCACGGCCGATGCCGCCGCCATTAATATAAAAGCCGATGAAGCGCGGCTGAAAAGCGGCGAACAGGCGCTGTTTCGCGGCGGCGTAAAAGCCGGTTTGAGCGATGGCAATCGCCTTGCAACCGAAGAATTATCAGTCAATATGAGCTCGCAAGATATCGCAGTGCCGCAAGAACTGGCGATAGACGGCCCGCAAATCACATTGCGCGCGGCGCGGATGGACGGCAATCTCGAGACGCAAATCTTTACTCTGCACGCCATTTCCATGACCCTGCAACGGAGCGCAAAATGAACCGTGCGCGCCTATCACTGACCCTTATGCTCGCGCTTTTGGCCGCGCCGGGGCTTTTCATGACTGCGCCGGTGCAGGCCCAAGAAGGGTTGCGCTTTCAGACCGACCCGGACGCGCCGCTCGCGCTTCAAGCCGATAAAATGCAATGGCAACAAAAACAAGGTGTCGCCGATCTCACCGGCAGTGTAGCGATCAACCAAGGCCCGATGCAGGTCACAGCCGAGACCATGCAAGTGATGTTTGCCGCCGGCGGCGCCGCGCAAAGCATGGCGGCCCGCGGTAATGTGCTGCTGGTCAATAAAGACGGCCAGCGCGCCCGCGCCGAGGCAGCTGATTTTGACCTCGAAAAAGACATTATGGTGATGCGCGGCAGCGTCGCCATGCAAGGGCTGACCCGCAAGGGCAAAATGCAGAAGCTGACCGGCGAGACGCTTTCCATTAACATGCTCACCGGCAAAGCGACTTTACGCGGCGGCAAGTCACGCGCGCGCATTGAAATCGACAATTGAGAGTGGCACTTAAGCGCGCTTTTCTCATGCGCCAAATTGAGATAGCTTAGCGTCGAAGGAAAAACGGGTAGTTTTCATGTCTCAATACGGCTCAGCAGATATCGCGGCGGCGCAGCACGAAGGCGGGCTGGTGGCACGGCATTTGTCGAAAAGCTATAAGGGCCGTACAGTGGTGAAGGATGTGTCGCTGGCCGTCAATCGCCGCGAGGCCATCGGCCTTTTGGGGCCGAACGGGGCCGGCAAAACCACCAGCTTTTACATGATTACCGGTCTGGTGACGCCCGATAGCGGGCAGATCCTGCTCGACGGTCAGGACGTCTCGCAATTGCCCATGTATCGCCGCGCGCGCCTTGGCATCGGCTATTTGCCCCAGGAAGCCTCGATTTTCAGAACCCTCAGCGTCGAGGCCAATATTATGTCGATCCTCGAAGTGGTCGAGCCCGATAAGCAGGCGCGCCATGACCGGCTGGAAAATCTGCTCAGCGAGTTTTCCGTTACTCATGTCAGAAAATCAGCCGGCGGGGCCTTGTCGGGCGGCGAAAGGCGGCGCGTCGAGATTGCCCGCGCCCTGGCCAGCAATCCGGGCTTTATCCTCTTGGACGAACCCTTTGCCGGCATTGACCCGATCGCCATTGCCGATATTCGCGATCTGGTGGCGCAATTGAAAGAGCGCGGGCTTGGCGTGTTGATCACTGACCATAATGTGCGTGAGACGCTGGGCATTATCGACCGCGCGGTGATTATGCATGACGGCAATGTATTGACCACCGGCACGGCAGCCGAAATTGTCGAAAACGAGGCTGTGCGCGCGCATTATCTCGGCGAAGATTTCACCTATTAGCCATCACGGCCCGGCTATGCGCGCGCCGGACTCGACAAGCGCGTTTTTATCAGGCAGAATTTTTTTAGTGGATCCGGTTCCACAAGCAGGCGTGAGCCTGGCACTTTCCATCTCCGCCTGCTGTGGCGTGTTCCGCAAGCAGAGGGTCGCTCTCAACCGATTTTCTGCGCTGACTGAAACGGGATACGAAAGGGTAAAGAGATGACGATTCACATTACAGGCAGACATATGGATACGGGCGACGCGCTGCGCGCTCATGTTGAAACCCGGCTCGATGAGGCGGTGCACAAATATTTCGATCATGCGACCGATATAAATGTCACCTTCTCCAAGCAAGGCCATAATTTCGAGGCGGCCTGTGCGCTGCATCTCGATAGCGGACTGTACCTCCACGCCTCGGGCACGGATGGCGATGTGTATGCCAGTTTCGAGCAATCGGTCATCAAAATTGAAAAGCAATTGCGCCGCTATAAGCGCCGCTTAAAAAGCCATTCCGACCATATGCGTCTGAATGATGCCGTCATCCAAGCACCCGAAAAGATTTTCGCGCCTGAAGCCGATGACGATGTGCCGGAGGATTTCACCCCGGTCATTGTGGCTGAAAACAATCGCACCGTGCCCTATCTGACCATGTCAGAGGCGGTGATGCAGTTGGAAGTCGGGGAAGGCGAATTTGTGCTGTTCAAAAGCCGCAAATCCGATGCGCTCAATCTGGTCTATAAGCGCGCCGATAATAATATTGGATGGCTGGAATTGAACGCCGCCTAAGGATTGATTTTTAGGGTGTTTGGTGGAGCCAGGCGGAATCGAACCGCCGACCTCTTGCATGCCATGCAAGCGCTCTCCCAACTGAGCTATGGCCCCTTTTAGGGTAACGGGGGCGGCACTTTAGCGTCGTCGCCCTCGTCAATCTGCGCGGAAGCTAATGCAAAGTTTTGCGGCAATCAACCAAAAATTCGCGACGCGCCGAAAAATCTTCTCGCTGCGCTTAAACGGCCCCAAAAAGACGCGACCGGCTAGTCGTCGTCTTCTTCATCCTCGAGAAAGCTTTCCTCGTCCTCGTCTTCTTCGTCATCAAGCAGCGCGTCACCATCGTCAAACTCGGCGAGGGTTTCTTCCTCTTCATCGGCGTCGTCATCATCGCTCATATCGTCGAGGCTGATGGCATCGTCTCCCGACTCGAGAACATCATCATCCTCTTCTTCTTCCGCCTCAACAACCGGTTCAATCTCGCGTGCCGGTTCAACCGGCGCGAAAGCTGCCATCGGGTCAAATGAATGACCGCATTTCGGACAAGTGGCAGGGTTTTTGTTGAGATCATAAAATTTGGCTTCGCAAGCACCACAAACACGTTTGGTGCCTAGTTTTGGGTCGACCACGATGATACCTCCGGACGATGTCACTGAGCTTGTTTTCCTGCCATGAAGCGACACCCCTGTCAAAGCCAAATTATCGCTCCTCCGCTTGACGCATATGGCGAAAAGCGCGACAAGACAGCATGAATGCAGCGCCGCAAAACACGAGATTGGCCCGCGCCACGCGCCGTGCGACGACAAAACTATCCGGTCGTGTGCGCCTGCCGGGCGATAAATCGATCTCGCATCGCGCCTTTATGCTGGGCGCTATCGCCACCGGCACAACCGAGATTCACGGCCTTTTGGAGGGCGCTGATGTGTTGGCGACCGGTGCGGCCATGCAGGCTTTGGGCGCAAAAATCGTCAAACAAGGCGATGTCTATCAGGTTACCGGTACCGGACCAGCGGGCTTTCAATCGCCCGCCGCGCCGCTGGATTTCGGCAATGCCGGCACGGGCGTGCGTCTGGTGATGGGATTGGCGGCAGGGGCCGGTATTGCAGCCGATTTTATCGGCGATGCGTCTTTATCGGGGCGGCCCATGGGGCGTGTCATGCGCCCGCTTGAGAGCATGGGCGCGCAATTCACCGCCTCTGAGGGCGACACGCTGCCCGTGCATCTGGCGCCCGCGCCGCTGATACCGGCCGATATCACGCCCGCCGTCACCTCAGCGCAGGTCAAATCGGCCATATTACTGGCCGCACTCGGCACGCGCGGCACGACGCGCGTGCGCGAAAAAGTCCTCACCCGCGACCATAGCGAAAACATGCTGGCCCTGTTTGGCGCCGATATTGCCCGCTATGAAGAAGACGGGCATCACGTCATCGCGCTGACGGGACCGGCCAGCCTGAGCGCCGTCCGCATTGATGTGCCGGGCGATCCGAGCTCGGCGGCGTTTCCGATGATTGCCGCGCTGAGCGTGCCGGGTTCTGATGTGGTGCTTGAAAATATCATGCTCAATCGCCAGCGCGACGGGCTTATTCGCGTGCTGCGCGATATGGGCGGCGATATTGAAATGCTGAACACGCGCCAAGCGGCGGGCGAAACCGTCGCCGATTTGCGCGTCCGCCATTCGCCTTTGCGTGGCATTAATGTGCCCGCTGCGATTGCCCCCGATATGATCGATGAATATCCGGCGCTGGCTGTCGCCGCCGCAACCGCTGCCGGCACCACCCATATGGCCGGTCTGGCTGAATTGCGCGTCAAGGAAAGTGACCGACTGGCCGCCATGGCAGCGGGTCTGGCCGCCAATGGGGTTGCAGTTGATAGCGGCGATGACTGGCTGGCCGTGACCGGTGGCACAGTGACCGGCGGTGGCACGGTTGCGACGCATCACGACCACCGCATCGCCATGGCGTTTTTGTGCCTCGGCTTGGTCGCCGAGACACCGGTTATGATTGATGATGCGTCAATGATTGCCACCAGCTTTCCGGATTTTTTCGCGCTGATGGGCACGCTCGGGGTAGAGTTTGACGATGAGCAATAGACCCATGCGGCTGATTGCGGTTGACGGCCCCGCCGCCTCCGGCAAGGGCACGTTGGCCCGGCGTCTGGCAGCACATTTTGATTTCGCTTATCTGGATACGGGCGCGCTTTACCGCGCCGTGGCTTTATGCGTCCTCGAAGCCGGGCAAGACCCGGCTGACGAAAAAGCCGCCATTGCGGCGGCCGAAACGCTGAATATGGCGCGACTGGACGAGGCTGAATTTAACGCCGCTTTGCGCACGGCCGGTACCGGTGCAGCGGCCTCGCTGGTCGCCGCCATACCACATGTGCGCGCCGCCATATTGAGCGCGCAGCACCAATTCGCCGCCACCCCGCCCGACGGCAAAGCCGGGGCCATTCTCGACGGTCGCGATATCGGCACAGTTGTGTGTCCTGATGCCGATAAGAAACTCTTCATCACGGCCAGCGCCGAAGTGCGCGCCATGCGGCGCTGGAAGGAATTGCGAGCCGGTGATGAAAGCCTCGCTTTTGAAACCGTGCTGGATGATATTGAGGCGCGCGATGCGCGCGACATGAACCGCGCCACCGCGCCGCTGCAACAAGCGGCAGATGCGCACTTGCTTGATACGTCTGATTTGTCTATAGAAGAGGCGTTCAACGCGGCTCTGGCGCTGCTGAGCTGATTGCTTATAAGCCATTGCCGGAAATTTATCCCGCCACGAACAAAACTTAACCTGCCCGTTTACCGGAAGCGACGCTCTTTGAGCGCTTTTCGGTCTGGGAAGTCCGCCCTGCCAGAAGCGCCGGGAATGGCACAATCAGGAGACACATAAGTGTCCGATTTAAATGAAGCGGGTCTGAACCCGTCTATTGATGATTTTGCAGCCCTTTTGGAAGAGAGTTTTTCCGCCGATTCCCCGCTCGAGGGTACGGTTGTACGCGGTCGTGTGACCGCGGTTGAAAACGATCTGGCAATTGTGGATGTAGGGCTGAAAACCGAAGGCCGCGTGCCGCTGCGCGAGTTTTCCATGGCCGGTCAGCCGGCCGAGATAAAAGTCGGCGATGAAGTCGAAGTTTTTCTCGACCGCATTGAAAACGCCATGGGCGAAGCCGTGCTGTCGCGCGATAAAGCGCGCCGTGAAGAAAGCTGGATCAAGCTTGAAAAAGACTTCGAAGCCGATGCGCGCGTTGACGGCGTTATTTTCGGTCGCGTCAAAGGCGGCTTCACGGTTGACCTGAACGGCGCTACGGCCTTCTTGCCGGGCAGCCAGGTCGATATTCGTCCGGTGCGTGACATCACCCCGCTGATGAACACGCCGCAGCCTTTCCAAATCCTGAAAATGGATCGCCGTCGCGGCAATATTGTTGTCTCGCGTCGCGCCATTATGGAAGAGACCCGCGCCGAAGCCCGCAATGAAATCGTCCAAAATCTGATGGAAGGCCAGCAAGTCGATGGCGTCGTCAAAAACATCACCGATTATGGTGCGTTTGTTGATTTGGGCGGCGTTGACGGTCTGTTGCACGTTACCGATATTGCTTGGCGCCGCGTCAACCACCCGTCAGAAGTGCTGACGGTTGGTGAGACCGTGCGTGTGCAAGTTGTGAAAATCAACACGGAAACACAGCGCATCAGCCTTGGCATGAAACAGCTGGAAACCGATCCGTGGGATGAAGCGGCAGCGAAATTCGCGATCAATTCGCGTGTCACCGGCCGCGTCACCAATATCACTGACTATGGTGCTTTTGTAGAATTGGAAAATGGCATTGAAGGCCTCGTCCATGTCTCGGAAATGAGCTGGGTGAAGAAAAATGTCCATCCGGGCAAAATCGTCTCCACCAGCCAAGAAGTCGAAGTCATGGTTTTGGAAGTCGACGCCGAGAAGCGTCGCATTTCGCTGGGTCTGAAACAGTGCAATGACAATCCGTGGGAAAGCTTCTCCTCGAAATATCCGGTTGGCACGAAAGTCTCCGGCGAGATCAAGAACATTACCGAGTTCGGTCTGTTTATCGGTCTGGAAGATGAGATTGACGGCATGGTGCATATTTCCGATCTGGATTGGAACGCGTCGGGCGATGAAGCGCTGGCGCAGTTCACCAAGGGTCAGGAAGTCGAAGCCATGGTGCTGGATGTTGACCAAGATAAAGAGCGCGTCAGCCTCGGCATTAAACAGCTCGATGGCGACCCGTTTGAAAGCCTGGGCAATCTGCGTCGCGGCGATACGGTCACCTGCGAAGTGACCGCCATTACGGATGGTGGTCTGGAAGTCAGCGTCGGCGAAAGCGATGTGGCGGCCTTTATCCGTCGTTCGGATTTGTCACGCGACCGCGAAGACCAGCGCCCCGAGCGTTTCAGCAAAGGCGACAAGCTGGATGCCATGGTCACCAATCTCGACAAGCGCGACCGTCGTGTCGGCCTGTCGATCAAGGCGCTGGAAATCGCCGAGGAAAAAGAAGCCGTGGCTCAATATGGTTCATCGGATTCAGGCGCCTCGCTGGGTGATATTCTGGGTGCCGCGCTTAATCGCGACGACGACTAAGCGGTTCATAAAAATTAAAGACCCGGCTCCGTATCTTACGGGGCCGGGTTTTTATTTGCCCTTAAGGGCGCAAGCACTTGACGCGCCACACTGCTTTTGGCAGCTTAATGGCTCAGTGACAGGAAACAGAGATGATCAAGTCCGAATTGATTTTGCGTGTGGCGGAAATTTATCCGCATCTTTATCAGCGTGATGTCGAAGCCATCGTTAATCGTTTGCTCGACGAAATCGGCGATGCAATGGGGCGTGGCGACCGCGTCGAATTGCGCGGTTTTGGTACCTTCTCCGTCAAACAACGCGATGCGCGTATCGGGCGCAATCCGCGCAGCGGTGAGTCTGTTGCCGTGGCCAAAAAACACGCGCCGTTTTTCAAAACCGGAAAAGACCTGCGCGAGCGGATGAACGGCAAGGACGGCTGATCGCGTGTCCGACGCTCTGTCCGACATGATCCTCAAATTTCTGACCCGCCTTCTATTTGTGCTGCTGGTCATTATCATCGTGCCGCTGGCTGTGCAAAACCGGCAAATCATAACGGTTGAATTAAATCCGCTGGCGCTATTGAACAATGCCTATTCGCTGGGCTTTTCAATGCCGCTTTTTATTGTTCTCATCCTGACCCTATCTATCGGCTTACTGAGCGGGCTGCTGTTTGGTTGGGGGCTGGCGCGCCTGAAAGCGAGCAAAAAAGCCGGTCAATTGAAACGCGCCGTGCCGCCTGCCCCTATACCGGCGGATATGAAAATGCTAGAAGCGGACCAGACAGAAAAAGAGACGCTTGGCGTTTCTGAAAAAACCGTCGGGGACTGATCATGAGCGATAATCCGATTTACTGCGCCATCGACACGCCGGTGCGTGCGCGCGCCGAGCAATTGGCCGAGCAATTGGCCGGTTGCGTTGGCGGGCTGAAAATCGGCATGGAATATTTCTACGCACATGGCGCGGCGGGCTATCAGGGCTTGGCGGCATTTGAGCAGCCAATTTTTCTCGATCTGAAATTGCACGATATCCCCAATACGGTGGCCGCCGCCGTGCGGGCGCTGGCGCCGCTCGCGCCGTCTATCTTAAACGTGCATGCCGGTGGGGGAGCGGCGATGATGCAAGCCGCTGCCAATGCAGCCGCCGAGGCAAGGGATAAAGGGCTCAGCCCCCCGACCATGCTGGCTGTCACTATTTTGACCTCGCTGGCGGAGGGTGACTTGCACGATATGGGGGTCGCCGGAAGCCCGCGCGCGCAAGTGCTGCGGCTGGCGCAATTGGCGCAAGCCAATGGGATGGACGGTGTGGTGTGCTCAGCCCATGAAATCGAGACGCTGCGAGCTGAAATGGGCGCCGATTTCAAGCTTATCGTGCCCGGTATTCGCCCGGCCGGCAGTGCCACGCATGACCAAAAACGCGTCATGACGCCGGAGGCCGCGCAGGCCGCCGGTGCCGATATTCTGGTCATTGGCCGCGCCATTACCGGTGCCGATGACCCGCGCCAAGCGGCGCGCGATATTGCTGCAACTCTGGCGCGATAATCATGGCGACCGGCATTAAAATTTGCGGCGTGACGCGGCCCGGCGATATTGAGGCGCTGAACACGCATCATATCGATATGGTCGGCTTTAATTTCTATAAAAATTCGCCGCGCTATATCGACCCGCTCATCGCGCCGCAATTGGCCGCCAAATGCCGGCCGGAAATGAACCGCGTCGCGCTTTTGGTGGACCCCAGCGACGATGATATTGACGCCGTGCTGGCCGCGGTCAGTCCGCATTTTATCCAATTGCACGGCCATGAAACGCCGGCCCGCATCGCCGAGATTAAAACCCGCTCTTACGCCTCGCTCATTAAGGCCCTGCCGGTGGCCGATGCGAGCGATTTGGCGAATGCGCGCGCCTATGCTGATTTGGTCGATATGTTTCTGTTTGACGCCAAACCACCAAAAGACGGCATGCCCGGCGGCAATGGTGAAGCCTTTGACTGGACGGCGCTTTCGGCCTATGACCTAGGCCTGCCCTATTTGCTGGCCGGTGGCTTGTCGCGCGCGAATGTCGCCGATGCGCTCAAACAGACCGGCGCGCCAATGGTGGATTTATCCTCCGGCGTGGAAAGCGCGCCGGGGCAAAAAGACGATGTATTAATCGCGGCTTTTGTGGCCGCCGTGCGCGGGTTTGACGAAAACACGCCGCGCCAAAGTGAGGAGTAAGACGCCATGGACGGACAAAATTCCTATCGCGCCGGGCCCGATGATAAGGGCCGTTTCGGCCTTTATGGCGGTCGCTTTGTCGCCGAAACACTGATGCCGCTCATCCTCGATCTTGAGGCAGCCTATGAGGCGGCCAAACAAGACCCGGCCTTTGCCGCGGAATTGGAAGACTTGCAGACCCATTATGTCGGCCGTCCCAGCCCGCTTTATTTCGCCGAACGTCTGACCGCGCATTATGGTGGCGCCAAAATATATTTAAAACGCGACGAGCTGAACCATACGGGCAGCCATAAGATCAATAATTGCCTCGGGCAAATCCTGCTGGCCAAGCGCATGGGCAAGACCCGTATCATCGCCGAAACCGGTGCCGGTCAGCACGGCGTCGCCGTGGCCACTGTGGCGGCGCGTTTTGGCCTGCCTTGCACCGTGTTTATGGGCGCGACGGATATTGAGCGGCAAAAGCCGAATGTCTTTCGTATGAAGCTTTTGGGCGCCGATATTCGCCCCGTAACGGCCGGTGCCGGCACGCTGAAGGATGCGATGAACGAAGCGCTGCGCGACTGGGTGACCAATGTGCATGACACATTTTACATTATCGGCACGGTCGCCGGCCCGCATCCTTATCCGGCCATGGTGCGCGATTTCCAATCGATTATCGGCCGCGAAACCAAAGAGCAAATGCTGGCCCGCGAAGGCCGCCTGCCCGACAGTCTGGTCGCGTGTATTGGCGGCGGCTCCAATGCGATGGGCTTGTTTCACCCTTTCCTCGATGACCCGGAGGTAAAAATCATCGGCGTCGAAGCCGGAGGCCACGGCCTCGATACGCCCGACCACGCCGCCTCGCTGGCCGGCGGTCAGCCCGGCGTGCTGCACGGCAATCGCACTTATTTGCTGCAAGATGAAGACGGTCAAATCGTCGAAGGCCATTCCATTTCGGCCGGTCTGGACTATCCGGGCATCGGCCCCGAACATGCTTATTTGCGCGATACGGGGCGCGTCGATTATGTCTCGGCCACAGATAACGAAGCGCTGGAAGCGTTTCAGCTTATCACGCGGCTCGAGGGCATTATCCCGGCGCTGGAGCCGAGCCATGCTTTGGCTCATGTCAGCAAAATCGCGCCCGCGCTGCCGGCCGATCACTTGCTGGTGATGAATATGTGCGGGCGCGGCGATAAGGATGTCTTTGCCGTCGCCGACCATTTGAATGTTGAGTTGTAAAATGTCCCAAACCCGTCTCGAAGCCAAATTTGACGCCCTCAAAGCGGCCGGCGAAAAAGCTTTTGTCGCTTTCGTCACCGCCGGTGATCCGGATATCGCCACATCGCGCAAAATCCTGCATGGCCTGCCTTCAGCCGGGGCCGATATCATCGAATTGGGTATGCCGTTTACCGATCCGATGGCCGATGGCCCGTCTATTCAACTGGCCTCGCAACGCGCATTGGCAGCCGGTCAAACGCTTATCGGCACGCTGGATATGGTGCGCGCTTTTCGCGAGCAAGACGACACCACGCCGATTGTGCTGATGGGCTATTACAATCCGATTTATTATTATGGCGCCGCGAAATTCGTCACCGAAGCCAAAGCCGCCGGCGTTGACGGGCTTATTGTCGTCGACCTGCCGCCGGAAGAAGATGAAGAGCTGTGCCTGCCGGCGCTGGCCGGTGGGTTGAACTTCATCCGCCTCGCCACACCGACAACGGATGATAAGCGCCTGCCCGACGTGCTGCAAAACACCTCCGGCTTTGTCTATTACGTCTCCATCACCGGCATTACCGGGGCCGCCGCGCCGCAAAAACAGGCCGTGGCCGATAATGTGGCGCGCATTAAGCGCCATACACAGCTGCCGGTCTGTATCGGTTTCGGTATTCGCACACCCGAACAGGCGGCCGAAATGTCATCAATCGGTGATGGCGCGGTGGTCGGCTCGGCTTTGGTTGATATCATCGCTGCCAATATGGGTGCTGATGGCAAAGCCACTGCCGGCTGCGCCGACGCGGTGCTGGCCCTTGCCACGTCGCTGGCTGAGGGTGTAAAAGGGAAGTAGCTGACGCGATTGGCGCTTTGACGTCGGAGGAGGCCGCCTATGAACTGGATCAAAAACTTTGTCCGCCCGCGCTTTCCGAGCGTCTTTCGCGACCGCGACGACACGCCGGATAATCTTTGGGATGCGTGTAAAAAATGCGGCGAGATGATTTTTCACCGCGATTTGGAATTGCTGCAAAAAGTCTGCCCCGGCTGCGACCATCATATGCGTATCGGTGCCGAAGACCGGTTTCAGGCGCTGTTCGACAATCAAGATTACGAGCTGATCGATGTGCCGGATGTGCCGCACGACCCGCTCAAATTTAAAGACCAGAAAAAATATGCCGAGCGACTGAAAGAAGCGCGCGGCAAAACCGGCGACCGCGACGCGGTGAAGGTCGGCCTCGGCAAAATCGGCGACCAGCCCAGCGTCATCGCCGTGCAGGATTTTTCTTTCATGGGTGGCTCTTTGGGCATGGCGGCCGGTGAAGCGGTTGTTACGGCCGGCCAAGTGGCGCTGGAAAATAATGCAGCCTTGATTATGGTCGCCGCCGCCGGTGGCGCACGCATGCAGGAGGGCATATTGTCGCTCATGCAAATGCCGCGCACCACAGTGATTGTGCAGCAAATGCGCGAGCGCGGCTTGCCCTATATTGTTGTCCTCACTGACCCGACCACGGGCGGTGTCACGGCCTCTTACGGCATGTTGGGCGATGTGCATATTGCCGAGCCGGGGGCGCTTATCGGCTTTGCCGGCCCGCGCGTCATTCAGGATACGATTAAAGAAAAACTGCCCGAGGGCTTTCAACGGGCTGAATATCTGCTCGAACACGGCATGGTGGATATGGTGGTGCACCGCCATAAAATGGCCGAAACGCTGGCCCGCCTGCTGGATTTGATGATGGGCGGCAAAGCCCCGCAACCGGCAGAATAAGTGCCCCCCAAAAACGCCAAGAGCGACGCGCTGTTGACGCAGCTTCTGGCCCTGCACCCCAAGCTGATCGATTTATCGCTTGATCGCATGTGGCGGCTCTTGGCCGCGCTCGATCATCCGCAGGATAAGTGTCCACCCATCATCCATATTGCCGGCACTAATGGCAAAGGCTCGACCGCCACCATGCTGCGCGCCATGCTGGAGGCTGACGGCAAGCGCGTACACGCTTATCATTCTCCGCACTTGGTGCATTTTCACGAGCGCATTCTGCTGCGTGGCCAAGAGATCGCCGAAGCCGCTTTGGCCGATGTGCTGGCGCGTGTCGAGGCCGCCAATCAAGGCCGGCCGATTACGTTTTTTGAGGTCACCACCGCCGCCGCTTTTTTGGCGTTTAGCGAAAGCCCAGCCGATTATCTCATCCTCGAAGTCGGTCTGGGCGGGCGGCTGGATGCGACCAATGTCATAACGCCGCGCCTGTGTGCCATCACGCCGGTCAGTCTCGACCATCAGGATTTTCTCGGCGATACGCTGCTCTCCATTGCCGAGGAAAAAGCCGGGATTATGAAAACCGGGGTCAGCTGTATCGTCGCGCCGCAAGCGCGTGAAGCGCTGGCGCATATCACGCATTTGGCGGCGCGGCGCGGCACGCCACTCCTATGCGCCGGACAGGAGTACCAAATCGCACATCAAGATGGGCGGCTGGTCTTCCGGCATGAAAGCGGGCTTTTGGACCTGCCTTTGCCGCGCCTCACCGGCGCGCATCAATGGGTAAATGCCGGCACGGCCATTGCGTTGGCGCAAGAATTGGGGCTTGGGCAAAAAGCCATAGCCGAGGGTTTGGAGACGGCGCATTGGCCGGCACGCCTGCAGAAATTGACCCGCGGCCCGCTGGTCGAGACGGCGGCGGCGCGCAGCCCGCAAAGCCAATTATGGCTCGATGGCGGACATAATGAAGCGGCCGCAAAAGTGCTGGCGGTTTGGGCAGGCGCGCATAAAGACCGCGCTTTGCATATTATTCTGGGCCTGTTGAACACCAAATCCCACACCGCCTATTTGGCGGCATTGGCCGAGACCGGCGCGCATGTGCATTGCGTCCCCATCCCCGGCAATGACAATGCCATTGCGACGGACGAACTGGCCGCAGCGGCGCGACAAGTGGGGCTGAGCGCGCAAGCCCATGCCGACATAGAAAAAGCGCTGGCGGCGATTGACGCCCCCAACGCTCTTATCCTTATTGCCGGCTCGCTTTATCTGGCCGGCCATGTGCTGCGCGATAACGCCTAAAGCGTTGCGTGTCTATTTAATACGAAACGCTAGAGCGTTTCGTCTCTATTTTACGCGAAACGTTAGAGCGTTTCGTCGATCCAAGCTTTGATTTGGCTTTTCGGTTCAGCGCCGACCTTTGTCGCCGTTGCTTGGCCGTCTTGGAAAATCATCATGGTCGGGATAGAGCGCACGCCAAAATTGGTCGGAGCTTCGGGGTTCTCATCGATATTAATCTTGATGATCGACAGCTTGCCGCCATATTCGGCCGATAATTCGTCCAGTGCCGGAGCGATTTGCTTACACGGGCCGCACCATTCGGCCCAGAAATCGACCAGCACCGGGCCGTCTGCATTCAATACTTCTTGTTCAAACTCGGCATCTGAAATATGTGCAACGCTCATATCGGTCTCCTTTATCTGCTGTGTTTAATGTAGGTAGGCGGGCGCTGATTCTCAAGCCGGCTTGCGCGCGCCGGATAAAATTTCTGCCAAAGCTGTTGCCAATTGCCCGTCATCCAGCCAATCAACACTTGCCTGGCGCGTCCAAACCAGGCCGCAGCGCACCGGTTTTTCCGGCTTGGCGGCGCGCATCAGCGCCTGATAGGCAGCCATTTGCAGGCCATAGGCAAGCGGCAGCGTATCTGGCCGTTGGCCGGTTTTGAAATCCACCAAATAAATCACCTCATCGGTTTCAACATAGCGGTCAATCAACCCTGACAGGGCCAGCTTTTGACCATTATCCAAGGTCAGAAAACCGGCAATCGGTGCTTCGGCGCGTGCGGCGGGCGAGAATACCGGCGCCAAATCCGGCGTGGCCATCAGTGCCGTGACCTCTTCCATCGTCGCCGCATCGGCTTTTGTGTCGCTATCCGCCTGGCGGGCCAGAAAAGCCAGACCGGCGCTATGGCGGGTTTCCGGCGGCAAGGCGGGCAGGCTTTCCAGCAATTTATGCACAAGACGCCCGCGTTGCGCGGCCGCTGCCAGGCGCGGCGCCTTATCCTCTTGCGGACCCAATAGCCCTGCCTCGCCTATGACATCAGGGGCCGGATCATTGGCCAAACCGGAGGGCGAGAATATTTTGTCGCCAATATAATCCGTCGCTTGCGCCATATCGGGGGCATCGGCCAGCCAATCCGGCAAGGACGTCGTAGCCGCTTGCGCCTCGGTTTTTTCAACCACCGCCAAGGGCAATTCCTGACTGTCGGGCCAGAGGGTTATCGCATCGGTTTCCGGCGCTGCGCCAAACGCCGCCACTAGGCGCTCATACCAACAATTTTGCGGCAATTTAGCATTGCGACGCGAGAGATAACCGCCAATATAAAGCCGGTCGCGGGCCCGCGTCAGCGCCACATACAGCAGGCGTTTTTCTTCTTCTGCTGCCAATTGCGCCGCCGCCTCGACCAACCCCTGCCCATAGGCTTCGCGCAAATGCTGGCTGGCGCGCCAAAGCGGAAGCCCGTCTTCATCAAGCTGCAGCGCATCGCTGCGCCCGCCGCCTTTCACCGGTCGCCGACAGGTATCGGGCAGAAACACAATCGGCGCTTCCAAACCTTTGGCGCCATGCACGGTCATGATACGCACCGCCGCGCCGCGACCCTCCATATCGCGCTTGATTTCCTGTTGGCCGTGCCGCAGCCAATGCAAAAAACCCTGCATAGATGCGACATGGCGCTGTTCATAAGCGAGGGCCAGACGTAATAATTCGGCCACCGGATCGTCGATCTCAGCACCCAATTGCGCGCGCAAATCCGCATGCCCGCCTTGCGCCGCGAGCAATTGCGACAACCATTCAAACGGCGATAAATAATCGATCTGATTGCGCATCCATAAAAGCCGCTCATGCGCCTTGGCCAGTTTCTTGTCATGCGCCGCCTCAAAAGCCTGCCACAGACTGCCGGTGCGGCCATACGCGAGGTCGAAAAGCCGGTCTTCGCCAACCCCGCAAAGCGGGCTCCGCAGCAGACAGGCCAATGTCAGATCATCCTCGCTATTAAGCGCAAAATCTGCCGCCGCCAGAATATCCATAATCACCATTTGCTCAAGCAGCACCATACGGTCGGCCCCGGCCACTTGAATGCCCCGCCGTTTCAATGCACGGATCATCTCATCGACAAAACCGTCACGCTTTCTGACCAGAATAAGCATATCGCCGGCCGTCACATTTTGCGTCTTATCGCCAATCAGCGCCTCGGCCTTGGCGGCAATGCGCGCCGCCAGACGCGCCGCCGCATCGGCCTCCCCGACAGCGTTCGGCACATCCCATAAATCGGTCTGCGCCGCCTCATTTTGCGGCCGCTCCAAGGGCCATAATTCGACATGGCCGGTCGCATCGGCGCGATGCGCCAAATGCGTCACCGGCTCGCGGCTGACACCTTGGCGCGCCGCCATATCGGCAAAAACCGCATCGACCAGTTCCAAAATCTGCGGCGTCGAGCGCCAAGACAATGTCATCGGTACATAATGAAAATCCCCGCCAACCGCCTTCACCGCGCGCTCAAAATAATGCCGTTGCGCGTCAAACTGGCTTGGGTCAGCGCCTTGAAACGAGAAGATGGATTGTTTTTCATCGCCCACGGCAAACAGCGTGCGCGGCGTCTGATGCCCGCCATCGCCGCTGAAAAATTCATCGGCCAGCGCGCCGATAAGCCGCCATTGCGCCGGGCTCGTATCCTGCGCCTCATCCACCAGAATATGTTGCAGGCCGCTATCGATTTTGAACAACACCCATTGCGCCGCCCGCTCGCCGCTCAGCAGCCTATTGGTGGTGGCGATCAAATCATCATAATCCAGCATGGCGCGCGCAGCTTTGGCGGCGGCATAATCGGCGATCAGCGCCTTGGCGAAAGCCAACAAGGCGGCGGTCAAATCATAGGTGGCGCGGGCCCGCAATTTGGCCTCACACGCTTCTACTTGCGCCGCCAAATCCTGCATAAGCTCGGCCAATTTTGGCTGCGCGTCGCGCAAATCCCTAGTCGCCAGCGTGGCGCGTATGTGCCCCCCTTGCGTCAGGAAAATCGGGGCCAGCCCGGCCCATTGCGCCCTTTCGGAACCGGTGGCGTTTTCGGCCGCCTCGGCATCCGCCATCCAAGCGGCAAATTGCGCCGCGCGTTTTTTGTCAGACACTGCGCCCTCAGACAGCCATGCTGCCAAGGCGCGGGCATGCGGCGCCACAGCGCGGCGCGCATTCGCCATAAGTGCTGCCTCGTCCGGCACCGGCTTATCGCCAAGCGCCAGCCCGGTTTTATGCGCCAGTTTTTTTAAATGCACGGCCATATCGAGCTGCTCAAAGGCGGCACGCCGGTCAATGATCAGCCGCCCCAATTGCAACAGATCGGGTTCCGACAAAGCACGCGACAGTAAGCTCATCGCGCCGCCCAAAGCTTTTTCATCGGCATTGCGTATCAAGCTTGTGACCAGCTCGAAATGCATATCCTGCATATCCTGCTCGTCCATCAAATCGAATTGCGGCGACAGGCCGGCCTCCAAGGGAAACCGCTTCAGCAGGCTTTCGCAAAACGCATGAATGGTTTGTACCCGCAAGCCCCCGGGGGTTTCCAACGCACGGGCAAATAAAACGCGCGCCGCGCCCAAATCATCGGGCACAATGTCAGCCCCCAATCTCTCGCCAATCGCAGCGCGCAATGTCACATCATCCATCAGCGCCCATTGGCCCAAAAGGTCGAACAGACGCTCCTGCATTTCCGCCGCGGCCGAGCGCGTATAGGTGAGGCATAGAAGTTTTTGCGGCGCCACGCCGTCCAGCATCAGGCGCACCAGACGCGACACCAAAATATAGGTTTTACCGGCACCGGCATTGGCACCGACCCAGGCCGATGCATCGGGCTGTATCGCTTGGCTCATTCTGACCCCCCATCGCCGTCTTCGGCGGCGCGTTGCCATTCGGCGCGACGCGCCAAATGGTCATAGGCGCGCGCGTCACGGCCCGGGCGAATATGCGCGTAATAGGGCCGCGCCGCGTCACGATAAGCCGTGATTAATTTCGTCACCATATCAACCGCGCCGCCCACCAAGTCCGCATCGACCGGAATATCGGTCAGCTTGGCCGGCGGTGTGCGCCCATTTATCTGCCAATAGCTCAAGCGGCCGGCTATGCCTTTGACGGTTTTACCTTTATCGCCGAAGCCACCCGCCTCCAATATTGCCGCTTCTAGCGTCAATTGCGGGCTTTCATGGTTTTCGACGCGGCGCTTACTGGGTGGCGCACCGGTTTTGTAATCGATAATTTCAAAACGTCCATCAGCCAGCGCGTCAATGCGGTCGGCCTTGGCAGTGACGGTGAACGCCCCGCCCGGCAGGTCGAGCTGCAGCGCGCCGGATGTTTCGACATGGCTTTGTGTCACCGTTGCGGCGCGCGCCTTTTCATGCGCCGCCAGCCAATAGGCGATGGCCTCAAGGCGGGCACGCCAGAACACCAAAAGCGCCTCGCCGCCCGGCATGTCGCGCTCAATTTCTTCCGCCAGCTGCATAAAGGCCCGCGCTGCATCGGCTTTCAAATGGCCCTTATCGTCGATGAAACGCTCGAATAATTTGTGCAGAAGACTGCCGCGATCGGCGGCAGAAGGCGGCGCATCGACCGGCTCCCATTCGCGCAAATTCAGAATCTTCTTGGCGTAAATCTCATAAGGATTGTGCAAGAGGGTCTCGATTTGGGTCACCGATAATTGGTTGGGGCGCGCCGCCACGGGCGGTGTCGGGGCCGGCGGGCGCGCAGGTTTTTTGTCGTCTGCGCTGCCTGCATCAAGCTGCTGCCACCAATCGAGATATTGCTGCCCCTGTCGGCGCGGCAGCGCGCCGCAAACGGTTTCCAAGCGCCGCAGCCAACGCGCTGCCACGGCCGGTGAGCCATCAAGTTTTTGCGAGCGCGTCAAATATACCTCACCGGCAGCGGCCGATTGCACAAAGTCATGCGCCGCCTGCCCGATTTGCCGTTCCGGCTGGCTCATCCCCATATCGGCTCGCATGGGGCGCGACAGCCACGGCCCGGTTTCCGGCAAGGGCGGCCAACTCCCCTCATTCAGACCGCCGAGGATCATCACATCGGCTTGCATGAGACGCGCTTCCAAGGGGCCGAGTATCATCAGGCGCGGGTCGACCGGGGTTTGCATCCGCACCGGCTGACGATAGAGCCACATATCCAAAAGCGCCGGCCAATCTGCCATGCTGAGCGGCCCGGCCAAGGCACTTTGCGCATGCAGCCCTTCCAAAAGGCGCGCCAAAGCGCGGCCTTCTTCGCCTTGTTGCATTTGCGCAAAGGCGGCTTCGCGATCCCCATCATCAGCGCATATCAGCCCGATGCAGCTCTCCCAAAGAGCACCAATATGCGCCTCACTCAAAGCCGGTTCGGGCAGCGCAGCGAGCGGGTGAAACGCCGCTTCCATCCGTGCCAGCAAAGCCAGCACCGCTGCGTCCTCGGGCTTGGTACCGTTCTCGGCCTGCTTATGCGCCAATGCCGCGCGCAGGCCGGAAAGCCCTCCGGCCAGCCCACCGGTCGGGCGGGCACCGCGCAAGAGGCGCTTTTCAAGCTGCCGCGTTACCGCCATATGGGCCCCGCGCGCCTGCCCCAAATGCACCAGCGGATGCTTTAACACGGCCAATATGTCGACCGGCGCAAAACCGGCAGCGTGGCACGCCAGCACACGGCGCAGCAAATTGGCCAGCGGCAAGTTGGGCAAGGGCACGCCGGCACTGTCATCGACGCTAATGCCCCAGCGTTTCAACTCAAGCGCGACACGGCGCGCCAAATTGCGGTCGCGCGTCACCAGCGCCGCTGTTCTCTTGTCTTGGTGCAACACGCTGCGCATTAAGACCGCAATGGCACCCGCTTCGGCGCGCGGCTCCGGCGCTTCGATGAGATGCACATGATCGAGCTGTGGTTTTTCGTCAGCATCGACCCTAACGGCCCATTGCGCAGTATTTTCAGCAGGCGTCAGGGCCAGACCGAGGGTTTCAACACGCGGGCCAGCGGCGTGACTGCCGGGCCATGGCTGCACATCACCGCGCTCGATCTGCATATGCGCCAGCAATTGCGCCAAGGCATATTGCGGATGCGACTCGCTTTCATGGATGGCCTGCCAATCGGCATCGCTGGCCTGCATATCGAGCCCCGGTAGTATCACGGCACCGTTTGGCAGGCGCGCAACCAAGTCCAACAAATCTGCCGTGGCGCGAATCGAGCCGGTCGAACCGGCGGCAATAACCGGATGGGTTGGCGGGGCAGTGCGCCATTTCCCCCGCCGTTCACGCAGCAGCGCATTGCGTCTGGCGGTCGGGTCCATATGCCCCATTTCATCCAGCATTTGCGGCCAATATTCGGTGATGATTTTCAAAAACTCCAGCGTCTCCTGCCAGTTTTCCGATAGCTCATCCGGCACCAGATCGGGTAATTTGCGCCAATCAAGCTGCTCGTTTTGCGCCTGATCGAGAAAGCTCTCAAGGTCAAAAGCCAATGCCGATAATTTTACCGGATTAAGCCCGCCCGGCCCCATGCGACCGGATTTTTCGACCCAAAACCGGATCAGCGGCAATAAATGATAATGCCGCGCCATGGGCTCAATCGCCGGAGGTAAATCAAGTGCGGCCGCCGCCTCGCTGAGCGGCGCATCATCATCCAAATCGCCCAATGTGCGAATTTGCGGCAAGAGCAATGCGCTTTGTCCTTGCGCAGCCGCTTTCTGCATCAAGATAGCAGCCAGATCGCGCGCTGCGCGCCGCGTCGGCAATAGGATCTCGACATCCTCCAACGCCGCCGCGCCAAACAGTGCCTGCCTCTCATCGCCGTCCAGCAGCGTTGTCGCCAAGCACGGCAGAAACGCCTGGCCGGCGGCAATATTGAAAATGCGAGCGGGTGAAGAATCGTCCATTCCCTATTATAGCACGAGCTTGGGGCAGGTGAGCGGCGCGTTAGCGTTTGGCCAAAACGGCCTCGGCGGCGGCACGGCCCTCCGGCGTGCCGACATGCATCCAACGCCCGTCCAGCACATGGCCGTAAAGCCCACCTGCATGTTGCGCCGTGTCATAGACCTTGTTCAACGAAAACGGCCCGTCGGGCATAGCGGCAAACAAGGCCGGGGTCAGGATTTGCACACCGGCGAAAATATACGGCGCGGCTTCATCGGCGCGCCGCTTCATGCGCCCATCCGGTGCCAGATGATAATCGCCGATCCCGTCATAGCCGGTGGCGCGATGCCGATCGGCCAGTAACAAGCGCGCCTGCATGGAGCTTGGGTCAAAACCCTCAATCAGCTCTTGCAGGGCGGCGGCGTCCTCTTGCCATAGAATATCCGCATTGGCGACGAGAAACGGCGCGTCGCCCAAGAGAGGCAGGGCTTTTTTCACGCCGCCGCCAGTCTCCAGCAGCGCGCCGCGCTCATCGGAAATGACAATATCTACGCCCTGATGCGCCGCTGCAAAACCGTCCAGCATGGCTTCGATCATGGCTGCTTTATGGTGCACATTGACGATAATTTTCGTGACACCCGCCGCCAGCACCCGCGCCAGCATGCGCGCCAGAAGGGTTTCACCGCCAATCTCGACCAATGGCTTTGGCGGGTCGGTATCGGCGGCGCGCATGCGCGTGCCCTTGCCGGCCGCCAATATCATCGCCGTCTCAATCATTTTCCAGCTCCAGCGCAGCGGGAGCGTACTTAGCCAACCACGCGGCCATGGGGGCCAATCCTTGATGCGCCAAAGCCGTACGCAGATAACCCAAAACACGCGGCACATGTTTTAAATAGCCGGGTTTTTTATCGCGTTCGGCCAGACGGATGAAAATACCGGCGATCTTCAAATTGCGTTGCGCCGTGACCAGCGCATAGGCGGCTTCGAAATCGGCCCGCGCCGCCTCATCATCGCCAAAGCGGGCCTGCATATAATGCGCCAGCCCATCGGCCTGCACCGGTGCCGGCACATCGAGCCGCGCGTCGCAAAGCAGCGAGGCCAAATCATAGGCCGCATGACCGACCAGCGCATCCTGCACATCGATCAGGCCGATGCGAAACCGCGCCTGCGCCGTCTCGCGCCATAAAAGATTGACCGAATGATAATCGCGCAAAACCGTGACCGGCGCGTGCAAAGCCAGCGCATCGCCGGTCTTTTGCCAAAAGGTCAGAAAATCAGCGCGCGCTGCAGCCGATATCTCTATGCCGCGCCATGGCAAATACCAATCGAGAAAAAGGCTCACCTCCACAGCCTGCACCGCGCCATTATAGGGAGCCAGAAAATCGGCTGCTTCTTGGGCGTGCAAATGAATAAGGCTTGCCACTGCCTCGTGATAAAACACCGACCGGTCAAGGGTCGGGTCATTGGCGATATGGCGATCGCCGAAATCCTGCATCAACGCAAAACCCGCCGCCGTATCGCGCGCCAGAAGCGCCGGAGCCGACAGCCCATGCGCGCCCAACCAATCGACCATGCGGCAATAGGCCGGCATGGCTTCGGCCAAATGCGCGACGCGGCTATAGGGCTGGCCGTCATATATGGCCGGGCCATCCGGCCCTTTCGCCCAATCCATTAATATGGCCGATTGCCCGTCATGCGTCAGGCGTTCATAGCGCCGGGTTGAGGCGTCACCGGCCAAGGGGGCGCGCGCCGCCTTTTGCCAGCCGGCATCAGCCAGAAAATCGCTCAGCGCCGCATCCCGCCGGGCCGCTTCATGCAAAGCCGCAATGATGGCGGGCGCAGCCTCGATTTCAATATAACGGCTTTCATCCGGCGCCTCTTGCAGGCGCACGGTAACACTGGGCGCGGGCAGCAGCCCCTCGGCGCGCACCGCCCATTCGACAAGACAAATATGGTCGTCCAGCACATCCAGCAAGCCTAACTCGTCTATCTCGGATGCGTCGCCTAGCCGGTATAAGTCGACATGCCAAATTGCCGGCACAGTGTCCTCATAGGGCTGAACCAACGCAAAGCTGGGGCTCGGCACAATGGTCGCCACGCCGCAGCGCGCTTGAATGAGCCCGCGCGCAAAAGCGGTTTTGCCGGCCCCCAAATCGCCCTCCAGCGAGATCAGCCAGCCGCTTTGTCCCGACGTCATTTGCGCGGCAGCGATTTGCGCCAACCAAGACGCACAACGCAAAGTGGCCGCTT
This sequence comes from Alphaproteobacteria bacterium, assembly GCA_965658615.1. Classification (GTDB taxonomy): domain Bacteria; phylum Pseudomonadota; class Alphaproteobacteria; order RS24; family RS24; genus UBA8337. Next base: position 107,892 of record CBFHSX010000001.1, read on the forward strand.
CATCAGCGGCCACAAAGGAAAATTTATCTAACGCGTTGGCCATATCTGCTTTTAACCAGATGACCCCGTTCGGGCAAGCCGCCTAATAGCGGTAATGCTCCGGCTTGAACGGGCCGGCTTCCGGAATACCCAAATAGTCGGCTTGATCACTCGACAATTCGGTCAGTTTTGCCCCCAGCTTGGCAAGGTGCAGACGGGCCACTTTTTCATCCAAATGTTTCGGCAGCACATAAACTTGCTTGTCGTAATTTGACCCGTTTTGCCACAATTCGATCTGCGCCAGCACCTGATTTGTAAAGCTGGCGCTCATCACAAAGCTCGGATGGCCGGTGGCACAGCCAAGGTTCAACAGCCGGCCCTCGGCCAGCAGGATGATACGCTTGCCATCGGGAAACTCCACCTCATCGACCTGCGGTTTGACATTGTGCCAAGCATGGTTTTTCAACGCTGCGACTTGGATCTCACTGTCAAAATGGCCGATATTGCCGACAATGGCACGGTCTTTCATCTCGCGCATATGGTCGAGTGTGATGATGTCTTTATTGCCCGTCGCGGTGATAAAAATATCGGCGATCGGCGCGGCGTCTTCCATGGTCGTGACTTCATAGCCTTCCATGGCGGCTTGCAGCGCGCAAATCGGGTCGACCTCGGTCACCATAACGCGCGCGCCTTGCGAACGCAGGCTTTCAGCCGAGCCTTTACCGACATCGCCATAGCCACACACAACGGCGATTTTACCCGCCATCATCACGTCAGTGGCGCGCTTAACGCCATCGACCAGGCTTTCGCGGCAACCATACAGATTGTCAAATTTCGACTTGGTGACACTGTCATTGACATTGATCGCCGGAATTTTCAGCGTGCCCTCTTTGGCCATCTCATAGAGACGCAGCACACCGGTGGTGGTTTCTTCTGACACACCGACGCAATCATCAAGGATTTCGGGATATTTATCATGGCACAATGTGGTCAGGTCGCCGCCATCATCCAGCAGGATATTCGGTGTCCAGCCATCCGGGCCCTTAACGGTCTGCTCGACGCACCACCAGTATTCTTCTTCCGTCTCTTCTTTCCACGCAAAGACCGGCACACCCGTCGCGGCAATGGCGGCGGCGGCGTGGTCTTGTGTCGAGAAAATATTGCATGATGACCAGCGCACTTCAGCGCCCAATGCCGTCAGCGTTTCAATAAGCACGGCGGTTTGAATGGTCATATGCAAACAACCGGTGACGCGCGCGCCTTTGAGCGGCTGCGTGGCACCATATTCCTCGCGCAGCGCCATCAGGCCGGGCATTTCGGTTTCGGCAATAGCGATTTCCTTGCGGCCCCAATCGGCCAGCGCAATATCGGCAACTTTGTAATCTTGTGTCATGATAGACCTCCTGCAATTGCCGCTTTTGTATCAGCCAAAGCCGAGGATTGCAAGGGGATATAAACTTATCTTTATATTGTTATCGGATAGCGCGAGCGGTTTACTCCTCGCCGAATTTATCGCCAATCAAAGCCACCAAAGCGGCAATCGCTTCTTCGGCATCGGCCCCGTCACCCGACAGGGTGATTTTTGAGCCGAGACCGGCGCCCAACATCATCAGCCCCATAATCGAGGTTGCTTGCGCGCTTTCGCCATCCTTGCTGACATGAATATCGGCCTCAAAACGCTCGGCCAATTCGACGAATTTGGCCGAGGCGCGTGCATGCAGGCCGCGTTGGTTCAAAATATCGACAGTGCAGCTATGCTCATTGCACCGATCTATAGGCCCGGTGCTCAATTACCCAATACCTCGCTGGCAACGGAGATATATTTGCGCGCCGCTTCCTTGGCTTGCAAAACCGCTTCGGGCAGCGCCATGCTGTCGCGAATTGAGGCAAATTTGATCAACATGGGCAGATTGATACCGGCGATGACCTCGACGCGGTCTTTTTCCAATAGCGAAATAGCCAGATTGGACGGCGTGCCGCCAAACATATCGGTCAACAGCACCACGCCCTTGCCGCCATCGACGGCAGCAATGGCATCCACAATATCCTGACGCCGCTTTTCCATATTATCGTCAGGGCCGATACAAATGGTTTCCAGATTATCCTGCGCGCCGACGACATGCTCAACGGCCGCACGAAATTCATCGGCCAAAGCGCCATGTGTGACGAGAACCAAACCGATCATATGCTGTCTCCTTTTTTGTCACTTTGGCGTTGATTTGGCTGAAAGACAAGTGGCTGCTGCCGGCAGCTGTCACGCGATTGGTTCAATCAAGCCCGTAAATCGCGTCCTCGCGAAACCCATCGCGCAAGGCGGCGGCAGCGCGTTTTATTTTCAACGGCGTATAAGGGTCATGCCCGTCTAAGCGTAAAAGCGCAATATCCTGACCGGCAATCTCCGTGGTGGCATTGGGGGCGATGCGCGGCACCGCTTCGCCGGCAACAAGCTCAACCACCAAAGCAAGACGCGCGCGCGGTTGATAGGCCATGCGCAACAGGCCCAGCCCGCGCACTTCAACCAGACCGGCAAGCGTGTCATGGGGGCGCAGCAGCACCGCACCCGCCTCGGCCTCGACATAGAGCCGATCATCGGCGATAAGCTGCGCGCCATAGTGCTCGATTAGCGCCAAGCCGATCATGGATTTGCCGCTACCGCTCGGCCCGCGCAACATGATAGCTGTGTCCTCAAGTGCCACCGCGCTGGCGTGCAAGAGCGTGCTCATGACCTACTCATGCTCCGCTCGTGCCGCGGCGCGTTGCCTTTTCGGCCGCCGGCGGGGCCAGCGGCAGGGTTAGGGTAAAATAGGCACCCGTGCCATCAGGCCGGTTATCCGCCGTCAAATCGCCGCCATGCGCCTGCGCGATTTGCCGCGAAATGGACAGGCCGAGACCGGAATGTCCGGCTGCATTGGCGGGGGCTGTTTTTTCACGCTGATTAGGCGGCTTGTGCATCTTGGGCGGCTGCTTGCTGCGATCGGTGTAAAAACGCTCAAAAATCTTATCCTGCGTGTCGGTCGCCAGCCCCGGGCCTTCATCGGCGACAATCAGCGCCACATGCGTGTCATGGCACTGTGTGGTCAAAAACACGCGCCCCCCGGCCGGGGTAAATGACGCCGCATTGGTCAGCAAATTATCAATGATTTGGGCAATGCGCGGTTTTTGCGCCAATACCGGGCACGGCGTATCGGCGCGCGCCACCAATTCAACGCCATGGTCTTCCGTCATGCCGGTTGCCAGTGCCGCGCCCATTTCCGCTGCCAAATCTGACAGGTCAAACGCATCGCTGCCGCCGCGATTAAGCTCGGCATCGAGCCGCGTCGCATTGGCAATATCGCTGATCAGCCGGTTCAAACGCTGCACATCGTTTTGGATGATCGCCATCATTTGCCCATAATCATCGGGCCGCGCTGCTTTATCGGTATGTTCGAGACTTTGCACGGCGCTGTGCAAAGAGGTAAGTGGGTTTTTCAACTCATGCGCCACATCGGCGGCAAAGCGGTCAATGGTCGAAATGCGTGCCACCAGCCTTTCGGTCATATCGCGCAAGGCGCCGGACAACTCGCCGATTTCGTCGGGCCGTGCGGCATAATCGGGGATGGTATCAAGCTCGGGCAGGGTCGGTGAATGGCTGCCAAAGCCGCGTATCGCCGAGGCCAGACGGCGCACCGGCGCGATAATCGTTGCCGCCAAAAACAGCGAGGTAATGACATTGACCGCTAACGCAATGGCGGAAAGCTGCACCACGAGACGGCGTTCTTCATTCAGCAAGGCGTCGATTTCGCCCGGCTGTGTCGACAGCATCAGCGCACCGATTATGGCCCGATAACCTTGCACCGGCACGGCGACGGTCAAAATATCGCCGCCCTCTTCGGATTGGCGTTGCAGGCTGGCCGGACGACCACGCAGCGCGCTGGCCACTTCGGAAAGACGCCGCCCATCAGCGGCATTTATCTCGCTCAAAAGCGGCGCCGGTGGCCGCAAAAGAGAATTGATTTGCCGCCAAGCCTGCTGCATGAAGCCCGGAACCGCACTGTCATCTTGCAGGGGCGGCAGGTCTTTGGCGATGACCCGCGTGCTGCGATCCATGCGGGCGCTATCAAGCACCAAATTGCCTTTGCGGCTATAAAGACGCAGCCGCGCTTTCGAAACCATGCGCGATTGGTTCATAATAGTGGCCGCTTCATTGACCTGCCAATCGCCGGCGGCCTCGGGCAGGATGCGGTTCAATAGGGACGGCTCGAGAAATTGAAACGGCGTATCGGGTCGTGCTGTCTGGCTCAGCGCACCGGCGATGAGACGGGCTTGCGCTTCGAGGTTTTCGCGATAGGCATTGGTCAGCACTTGCCGCGACTCGTGAAAGGCGAGAAACCCGCCCAGCAGCACGAGCAGGCCCAGCATGTTCAAAATAATCAGACGCGCCAATAAGCTTTTGCGAAAGGCGGGGCCGGGTGCGGTTATGGGTTTCAGCAGAGCCATGTCAGCCTTCTACAAACTTATAGCCGACCCCGTAAAGCGTCTCAATGGCATCAAAGCTGTCGTCAACCGCACGAAATTTGCGGCGCAGGCGCTTTATATGGCTGTCAATTGTGCGGTCATCGACATAAATCTGGTCGTCATAAGCGGCGTCCATAAGCGCGTCGCGGGATTTAACCACGCCCGGGCGGCGCGCCAGCGCGTCGAGGATCATAAATTCAGTGACAGTGAGCGCCACCGGCTTGTCTTGCCAACGACAATCATGGCGATCGGCATCCAGCGTTAACGCGCCGCGCTGCATCAGACTGCCGTCATCAAGTTTGCCGCTTGCCTCCTGCGGCTTTTCAGCGCGTGCTTTTGTGCGCCGCAGAACGGCGCGGATACGCTCGATCAAGAGCCGCTGCGAAAACGGTTTGGTGATATAGTCATCAGCCCCCATTTTTAGACCGAACACCTCGTCGATTTCATCGTCCTTCGAGGTCAAAAACACGACCGGCATTTGGCTGGTTTGGCGCAATTTGCGCAGCAATTCGAGCCCGTCCATGCGCGGCATTTTAATGTCGAACACGCCAATATCCGCCGGTGTCTGCGCCAAAGCGGCCAGCGCGCTTTCACCATCAGTGAAACTTTTGACGCCAAAGCCCTCCGCCTCCAATGCCATGCGCACCGAAGCCAGAATATTGGCGTCATCATCAACCAATATAATTTGCGCCATTTTTATCTCCTTTGGGATGAATCTTAGGCCTGCGCGCGGCGTTTGAGAAGTTTAAACACGGCACCAGTTAATTTCCATATTCATCACCAATAAATATGGCGGTTCTGTGGTCATCCGCTTGCTTATGCAGTTTGCTTGGCATATATTTCGCACAATGCACCAAATGAGACATATTTTATCTCAGACATCGTTATTTTTTGACTGCGGAGGGTTTTTTCATGCAGCAATCCGGTTTTCACATTAGTCGCAATGGGGTTGAGGGTCAGGGACTGAGCAAAGCCGCCGCCGTTTACTGGAACCTACGTCCGGCCGCCATTTACGAAATGGCGCTGGCCCGCGGCGAAGCCGAGATTGCCGGAAGCGGCCCGCTTTTGGTGAAAACCGGGGCGCATACCGGTCGTTCGGCGCAGGACAAGTTCATTGTCCGCGACGCGACCACGGAAAATGAGATCTGGTGGGACAATAATAAAGACATGTCGTCTGATCAATTCGACGCGCTGCACGACGACATGCTGGCCTATGCCGAAGGCAAAGAGATATTGGTACAAGACTTGTTTGGCGGTGCCGATAAAACGCACCGTCTGGCCACGCGTGTGGTGACCGAGCTGGCCTGGCATTCGCTGTTTATCCAAAACCTGTTGATTGAGCCTGAAACGCAGGAGCTTGATGGCTTTGATCCGGATTTCGTGATTATGAATTTCCCCGGCTTTAAAGCCGAACCGGCGCGCCATGGCAGCCGCGGCGAAACCATGATTGCGGTCAATTTTGACAAGAAAATCGTTTTGATTTGCGGCACATCCTATGCCGGGGAAACAAAAAAATCGGTCTTCTCCATGCTCAATTACACGCTGCCGCCCAAGCGCGTTATGCCGATGCATTGCTCGGTCAATGTCGGTGATGCCGGCGATAGCGCTGTTTTCTTCGGCTTGAGCGGTACCGGCAAAACCACTTTATCGGCCGACCCGAACCGCATTCTGGTCGGCGACGACGAACATGGCTGGTCAGAAAACGGTGTGTTTAATTTTGAAGGCGGTTGCTACGCCAAAATGATCAATCTGTCAGCCGAGGCCGAGCCGGAAATTTATGCCACCACACAGCGTTTCGGCACAGTGCTGGAAAATGTCGTGATGGATCCTGAGACCAAAGCGTTGGATTTTGACGATAATACGCTGGCGGAAAACTCGCGCGGCGCTTATCCATTGTCCTTTATCCCGAACGCCTCGGAAACCGGCACGGCGGGTCATCCGAAAAACATCATTATGCTGACAGCCGATGCGTTTGGGGTACTGCCGCCGATTTCGCGGCTGACACCGAGCCAGGCCATGTATCACTTCCTGTCCGGCTATACCGCCAAAGTGGCGGGCACGGAAAAAGGCGTGACCGAGCCGGAAGCGACTTTCTCGACTTGCTTTGGCGCGCCCTTTATGCCGCGTCACCCGTCAGCCTATGGCAATTTGCTGCGCGACCTGATCGCCGAGCACGACGCCAAATGCTGGCTGGTCAATACAGGCTGGACCGGCGGCGCATATGGCATTGGCAATCGTATGCCGATTAAAGAGACGCGCGCGCTTCTTTCAGCCGCGCTGGATGGCAGCCTGAATAATGTCGAATTTCGCATTGACCCGAATTTCGGCTTTGAAGTGCCGGTCGCCGTGCCGGGCGTCGACAGCTCGATCCTCAACCCACGCGACACATGGGCCGATAAAGACGGCTATGACGCCCAAGCCGCCAAGCTGGTCGCCATGTTTGTCGCCAATTTCGACAAATTCCTCGCCCATGTGGACGATAATGTGAAAGCCGCCGCATTGGCTGCTGAATAACAGAGAGGCTGCTTTTCTTTCGGAAAGCGCCAAGTCAAATAATCAGGGCGGGGTAAAACCCCGCCCTTTTTTTGCCTTATCCGTTTATATTTTTCATAATTAGTATGACTAATTAAATAATATATGAAAATATATTATTAATCATACTATTAATGCGCTTCTTCCCAATTATCCGCCGCTTGCGCGTCCACCACCAGCGGAACCGACAAATTTAGCCTTGGCGCGCAAGCATTTTCCATGGTTTTCCGCACGGTTTCGATGAGATGCGGACAATCTGATGCCGCGGCTTCGAAAATCAGCTCATCATGCACTTGCAGCAGCATTTTGGCCTCTGCCAGACCGGCTTTTTCCAACGCATCGGGCATTTGCACCATGGCGCGGCGGATAATATCAGCTGCTGTGCCTTGGATCGGCGCATTAATGGCGGCGCGTTCGGCAAAGGCACGGCGGGCCGGGATTTTCGCGTTAATCTCGCGCAAATGCACTTTGCGGCCAAACAGCGTCGTCACATAGCCCTGCGCCTTCGCCTCCGCTTTTACATGCTCCATATAATCCTTAATGCCGGGAAATTTCTCAAAATAGGCCTTGATGTAATCGCTCGCCTCATGCCGCGAAATACCCAGCTGATTGGCCAGACCAAAGGCCGAAATGCCGTAAATAATGCCGAAATTAATCGCTTTGGCACGGCGGCGCACTTCCGGCGTCATCTCGGCCATCGGCACATTGAACATTTCTGACGCAGTCATGGCGTGAATATCATCGCCGTTCAAAAACGCATCCTTCAACGCGCCGATATCGGCCATATGGGCCAGCACGCGCAGCTCGATTTGGCTGTAATCGGCGCTGACCAATTTAGCCCCCTCAGCCGCCACAAAAGCCGTACGAATACGCCGCCCGTCTTCTGTTCGTACCGGAATATTTTGCAAATTCGGCTCAGACGAAGACAGCCGCCCGGTAGTGGTCGCGGCCAGCGAATAAGAGGTATGGATACGGCCGGTCTCGGGATGGATAAAATCGGGTAGCGCATCCGTATAGGTCGATTTCAGCTTCGCCAGACCGCGCCAATCGAGCACGAATTGCGCCAAATCATGACCCTCAGCCGCAAGCCCTTCCAGCACATCCGCGCCTGTGCCCCAGGCACCGGTTTTGGTCTTTTTGCCGCCCGGCAGACCCATTTTATCGAACAGGATTTCACCCAATTGTTTGGGGCTGGCAATATTGAAGCTCTCGCCGGCGGTCTCATAAATATCGGCTTCCATAGAAGCCATTTTTTGCGCGAACTCGCCCGACAGGCGCGACAGCACAGCCCGGTCAACACAAATACCGGTCGCCTCCATGCGGCGCAGCACCGGCACAAGCGGCCGCTCGGTCGCCTGGTACAGCCCCATCATATGCTCACCGACCAAACGAGGCTTCAAATGCTGCCACAGCCGCAACGTCACATCGGCGTCTTCCGCCGCATAGGGCACGGCCTTATCGAGCGGCACCTGATCAAAGGTAATGGCCGATTTGCCGCTGCCCAAAAGCTCTTTAATCGGGATCGGTGTATGGCCGAGATATTTTTGCGCCAACTCATCCATACCATGGCCGTGATTGCCGGCATCCAGCGCATAGGACATCAGCATTGTGTCATCAAACGGCGTCACCCCTAGCCCGTGACGCGCCAAAATCTGTAGGTCAAATTTGGCATTTTGCAGGATTTTGATGACTGACGCATCCGCCAGCACCGGCGCGAGCGCCGCCAAAGCCGCCTTCATATCGATCTGCTCGGGCGCGCCCATTTGGTCAAGCGGGCCGAAATCCAGCCCGTCGCCCGCACCATGTTGCAGCGGCATATAGGCCGCCTCACCCGGCGCGACCGCCAGCGAAATACCGACCAGACGACATTGCATCGCATCCAACCCATCGGTCTCTGTATCTATTGCCAGAACGCCGGTCTCGTAAGCCCGCGACATCCAGCCCTGCAGCGTCGCCGCATCGCCAATCACCGTATAGCTTGCCGCGTCAATGACCGGCATGGCGGCGGGCAGAGCGCGATAAGCGCCGTTTTCAGCCGCAACATCTTGCGCGGGCGGCGCATCGTTAGCTGCCAGCGTGTCTGACGCGGCATAATCATCGACCTGCCAGCCATAACGCTCGGCCAGTCTTTTGGTCAGCGTATTGAACTCCATCGCCTTGGCGAAGCCGATCAGCTTGCCGCCATCGGGCGCACACATGGCCATTTCATCGAGCGGCACCGGCATGGGCGTGTCCTGCCTGAGCGTCACCAAATCGCGGCTTATGCGCGCTTGATCGGCAAATTCAATGAGATTTTCGCGGCGTTTATTTTGCTTGATCTCACCGGCCCGTGCCAGCAGCGTATCAAGATCGCCATATTCTTCGATCAATTGCGCCGCCGTTTTGATACCGATGCCCGGCACGCCCGGCACATTATCAGCGCTATCGCCGGCCAGCGCCTGCACATCGATAACGCGCTCCGGGCCGACGCCGAATTTTTCGCGCACCGCATCGCTATCGATAAATTTATCCTTCATCGTATCGACCATATCGACACCATTACCGACCAGCTGCATCAGATCCTTATCCGATGAGACAATGGTAACGCGCGCACCCGCTTTGGCGGCCTCTACCGCATAAGTGGCGATGAGATCATCCGCCTCAAAGCCGGCCAGCTCGATGGAGGGGATATCAAAGGCGCGCACCGCTTCGCGCACCAGCGGAAATTGCGGCACCAAATCCTCCGGCGCCGGGGGGCGATGGGCTTTATATTGATCGTAAATCTCGTTGCGAAAGCTTTTGCCCGACGCGTCAAATATGACCGCCAAATGGGTCGGTGTGCCTTCCGCCCCCATATCGTTCAATAATTTGACCAGCATATTGCAAAAGCCCGATACGGCGCCGACCGGCAGGCCATCCGATTTGCGGGTCAAAGGCGGCAGCGCATGATAGGCGCGGAAAATATAGCCCGAGCCGTCGACCAGATAGAGATGGTCATTTTTGCCGATTGGGGCCGGTGCAGATTGTGCCGCTTTTGTCATGTGGATTTGCCTTTTTCCCGAGTCGAGCTCATTTTATCAGAGGCGGCGCGGCGCGACAGACACCAAATGCGTTTTGTCGATTTATTCCCCAGAACAAAAGTGCTAATCCTAGCCGACACAAAGGAACCGAATATGACCGAATCTGCCCTTTCCGCCCGCGGCTTGACAAAAACCTATAAGGCCGCCGGCAATGCACCGGCCAAGCAAGCCCTGAAGGGCATTGACCTGGATGTGCCGCGCGGCTCTATTTTCGGCCTTTTGGGGCCGAACGGCGCCGGTAAATCGACCTTTATCAATATTCTCGCCGGTCTTGTGGTGAAAACCGAAGGCAACGCATCGATTTGGGGCTTTGACATTGACGATAATCCGCGCCAAGCGCGCGCTTCGATCGGCATTGTGCCGCAAGAGCTTTCCATTGACCCGTTTTTCACACCGGGCGAAATTATGGATCTGCAAGCCGGCATGTATGGTGTGCCGAAGGCCGAACGCCGCACGCTGGATATCCTGCGCGCTATGGGGCTGGACGACAAAATCGATGCCTATGCGCGCACGCTTTCGGGTGGCATGCGCCGACGCCTGCTGGTCGCCAAGGCGCTGGTGCATAACCCGCCGGTTCTGGTGCTCGACGAACCGACTGCCGGTGTGGATATTGAGCTGCGCCGCCAGCTTTGGGATTATGTGCTGGAGCTGAACGCGCAAGGCGTCACTATTGTATTGACCACGCATTATCTGGAAGAAGCCGAAGAGCTGTGCGATACGATTGCGATTATCGACCAGGGCGATCTGGTGGCCTGCGAAGCGACCCAAACCCTGCTGGCGCAAATCGACAATAAGACGCTGCTGGTTCGTCCCACCGCGCCGCTGACCGCCAGCCCGGCATTGCGCGGGCTGGATACGACCCTGCGCGAGGATGGCCGCCTTGCCGTCACCTATAATCCGGCCGAGCAAAGCGCCGGCGCCGTGATTGCCGCGCTGCAAGACGCCAAAATCGAGATTGCCGATCTGGACACGCAAGGCGCTGAATTGGAAACCGTCTTTATGAAACTGACCGGCAGCCAATAGGCCGGCGATTGAGGGAGAAAAACATGATTGGACGTTTGAACCATGTCGGCATTGCGACGCCGTCAATTGATGAGGCGGTAAAGCTTTACCGCGATGTGCTGGGTGCGACGAAGATTCACGAGAAGTTTAAAATGGAAGAGCAGGGCGTTTGGGTGTGTTTTGTCGACGTGCCGAACAGCCAGATCGAGCTGATCGAGCCGATCGATGAAACCAGCACCATTACCGGCTTTTTGAAAACCAACCCGCTGGGCGGCCAGCACCATATCTGCTTCGAGGTGGATGACTTGCTGGCGGCGCGCGACGAGATGGTCGCCAAAGGGGCACGGGTTTTGGGCGAGCCGCGCATTGGCGCGCATGGCACGCCGATTATTTTCGTGCATCCCAAGGATATGGGCGGTGTGCTGATCGAGTTGATGCAAAAACCCGAAGCGCATTAAGCGCGGGCTGCGCTTCAAAATTATCGCTCAAAATAAATGCCGCCCGGCGATGTGCACCGGGCGGCATTCTTCATAGCACGCGAGGTGGGGATTACTCGCCCCAAGCACCGTGAAATTCAAAAGCGACCGCAACCTCGTCGCCCTCAACCCAAGCATCATGGCCGGGCGCAATAGCGTAAGCATCGCCGGCTGCATAGCGCACTTCTGTCCCGTCATCATGGAGACACGCAATCGTGCCTTGAATGCAAACGCCCAAATGCTGCGCCTGGCAACTATCCGTGCCGACATTGGGTTTTATGTCGCTCGACCATTTCCAACCCGGCTGCAAGGTCAGCCGCATGACCCTTTGGCCGCCTACGTTTAACGTCTCAACCCGGGCATTATTCGGTTCATTGACCTCATCGGCCGCGGCAAAATTTTTCACTTCAATGGAAGACATAATGCGCTCCTATTTTTCCCATTTGGCAAAGGCGAACAGATAGACAGTCAGCCCAAGGTTCAGCAGCACTTGTGCGATTGACAAGACCGACATCCACAGCGGTGGGGTGATTTCACTGCCAAGCGTCAGCCCCATGGCCATAATGGCATTTTTGGCCATGGCCGAGCCGCCGACGGCCAATTGCGCCAACGAGTTTACTTGCGAGAAAAACACATTTTGCGTGGCCATGGTGAAGGCAAACAACATGAACACGCCGATCAGCGAGGTGGCCATAGCGGCATAACGGATTTCCATGCGGAAATCGCGGAAAATATAGGCGGCAAAAACAACGCCGATCGGCATTATTGTACCGACCAAAAAATACAGGGCAAAAATTTGCCGATTGGCCTGCATAAAATCGATTATCTGGATTGCGGTCATGGTGATACTCCCCTCATAAAGCCGGTCACGCCATTTGCGTGCGCGTCATGATGAAAGCATTACCGGCGGCTGCTTGGGCAGCACATATTTTTGGGTGACTGTTTTGTGACGCTTTATTTGCCGGTTGCGCGGCGGGTGCGCGTCACAGCCATTTTGAAAAAGGCGCGCTATCACGGCCGGCCGGCACATACCATTTCTTGGCC
>CBFHSX010000002.1:0-92206 GCA_965658615.1 Alphaproteobacteria bacterium
GCCAATTGGCCGATGATAATTTCGAAAGCCGCGGCTGGGCGCGCGTGCCGGCGGCTGAATGCACGCAAGTGATTAACCAAAACCTCAATAGCCGATTTTATTTCTACTATGCCGAAGCCGTGACCGCCAAAGGCGATGTGGCGGTCGAAGCCGGACGGCGCAAAATCTGGGGTGGCGAAAAGCCGCTTTGCTCCAAACCGACCCGCTTTGTTATCAAGGGCGATGAAAATTGCAGCGCGCGCGGCTTTGATCGGCATTTGTTCAAACAAATCGACACCGGCTCGGCGCGCCGCTGGACTGTCAATCTGGAGTAGTCATGCAAGCTTTTGCGGATATTGAAGCCTGGGTTTTTGATCTCGACAATACGCTCTACCCGGCCGGTCAAAACCTGTTTGCCCAAATTGATGTGCGGATGACGGCGTTTATTCAAGAGGCGCTGAAAATCGACCGCGATGAAGCCTATCGCGTACAAAAAGAATTTCTCGGCGAATATGGCACGACCCTGTCCGGCTTGATGAATGTGCACGGCCTGCCGCCCGGGCCGTTTCTCGACTTCGTGCATGATATTGACGTGTCGATCCTGACCCCCGATCCGCAATTGGCCGACGCGATTGCCGCCCTGCCCGGGCAAAAATTCATCTTCACCAATGGCACGGTCAGCCATGCAGAAAATGTCTCCAACCGGCTCGGCATTGCGCATTTATTCGACGATATTTTCGACATTGTTGCGGCCGATTATAAGCCCAAGCCGCAGGCTGAGATTTATCCGCGAATGCTGGCGCATTTTGGCATTGAGGCGCATAAATCGGCGTTTTTTGAGGATATGGCGCGCAATCTGACCCCGGCGCATAAAATCGGCATGAAGACCGTGCTGGTGACGCAAGAGGGCGAGGATGGCGTTGGCAAAATGAATATGCCGGAAAAATACCGGCAGCATGATGAAGCCCATATTGATGTCACCATTACCGATTTGACCGGTTTTCTGCTTCAATTAACGGCGGGCTGAGGCGCTTGATCGCGCAGCCCTTTTTACAGTCATTGTGGCGCATTGACTTAATGCGCGGGGCTGCTAATTTCCGCGAGCAATATAAGATTTGAGGACTGACCCTATGGATTTGCAAAACGCCGAACAGATCATTAACGCCGCCTTTGACGATATTGGCGCCGTCTCGACCGACACGACGGGCGATGTGCGCGACGCCGTTACCGCCGCGCTGGACGCGCTTGATGCCGGTACGGCCCGCGTCGCCGAAAAAAACGGCGCTGATTGGCAGGTCAATCAATGGCTGAAGAAAGCCGTGCTGCTGTCGTTTCGCTTGAACGATATGACGACCCAATCGGGCGGCCCGCAGGGCACAAGCTGGTGGGATAAAGTGCCGTCGAAATTTGACGGTTGGGATGCAGCGCGTTTTCGCGACGCCGGTTTCCGCGCCGTGCCGAATTGCGTGGTACGCCGCTCGGCCTATATTGCGCCGGGCGTGGTTTTGATGCCGAGCTTTGTCAATCTGGGTGCCTATGTCGATAGCGGCACAATGGTCGATACATGGGCAACGGTCGGCTCCTGCGCGCAAATCGGCAAGGATGTGCATATTTCGGGCGGTGCCGGTATTGGCGGCGTGCTGGAACCGCTGCAAGCCGGGCCGGTGATTATCGAGGATAATTGCTTTATCGGCGCGCGCTCGGAGGTTGCTGAGGGCGTGATTGTGCGCGAGGGCGCGGTGCTGTCTATGGGCGTGTTTATTTCCGGCTCGACCAAAATTGTCGACCGCGCCAGCGGCACGGTCTATCGTGGCGAAGTACCGGCCTATTCGGTTGTCGTGCCGGGCACGCTGCCGTCTGAGGATGGCGGGCCGAATTTGGCCTGCGCCGTGATTGTCAAAACCGTGGATGCGCAGACGCGCTCGAAAACCTCGGTCAATGAATTATTGCGAGACTAGAAAGTTTACCTATGCGCCTCGATCCCGTTCAATTTGCCGCCGATCTCATTCGCTGCCCCTCGGTCACCCCGGCCGATGCCGGGGCGCTGGATGTGCTCGAGCGCGCGCTGAGCGGGCTGGGCTTTAGCTGCACGCGCCTGCCGTTTGAAGAAGCCGGCACGGATCCGGTCGATAATCTCTATGCCCGCCTCGGCAGTGCTGATGCCGGAACGGGTAGCCCGCATATTTGTTTTGCCGGTCACACGGATGTCGTGCCGGTCGGGGCCGAGGCCGATTGGCAGGTTGACCCGTTTGCCGGCGAGGTGCGCGAGCAATATTTATGGGGTCGCGGCGCGGCTGATATGAAAGGCGCCATCGCCGCCTTTGTCGCCGCCATCGCCGCGCATATTGAAACGCATGGCGCCCCGCAAGGGTCCATCTCTTTGCTGATTACCGGCGATGAGGAAGGCCCCAGCATTAACGGCACGCGCAAAATGCTCGCTTGGCTGCAAGAAAAGGGTGAGGTTATCGATGATTGCATTGTCGGCGAACCGACCAATCCGGATGCGCTGGGCGATATGATCAAAATCGGGCGGCGCGGCTCGGTCAATGGTGTGGTCACAGTGACCGGCACACAAGGCCATGTCGCCTATCCGCATCTGGCCGATAATCCGGTGCCGCAATTGGCGGCAATGATGACGGCGCTGTCTTCTGCCACGCTGGATGAGGGCACAGCGCATTTTCAGCCCTCCAATCTCGAAGTGACCAGTTTCGATGTCGGCAATGCGACAACCAATGTCATTCCGGCGCAAGCCAATGCGCGCTTCAATATTCGCTATAATGACACATGGAACGCCGAGACCATCAGCGCTTGGATCAAGGCGCAATTGGATGCGGCGCAGGGCCCGGCCGGTTATGATGTGCAGCTCTCGCATACGGGCGATTGCTTCTTGACCGAGCCGAACGCTTTTGTCGAGACATTGAGCGCGGCGGTGGAAGCCGTCACCGGGCGTGCGCCCGTGCTGTCCACCTCGGGCGGCACATCGGATGCGCGTTTCATCAAAGACGTCACCCGCGTGGTCGAATTCGGCCTGGTGGGCAAGACCATGCACAAAGTCGATGAGCGCGTGCCGGTCGATGATATCCGACAGCTCGCGGCGATATATGAAAAACTGCTCGACTGTTATTTCGCTTCCGGTGCGCGCAAAAGCGCAGCCGGATAATCCACCCGCATAAAAGTTAGCCCGCAAGACGGCGCGACTTGCGCGCAAGCCGCGCGGTCGCACGCCTCAAGCGCGGCTTTGGCGTCATTGGGCGTCCATTTACCGGTGCCCACAGCTTTCAACACGCCGCTTAGTGAGCGCACTTGATGGTGCAAAAAAGACGGCGCGACGGCGCCGATGATAAACACATCTTCATGCTGCGTGACATCCAAACGGCTCAATGTTTTCACCGGTGAGGCGGCTTGGCACTGGGCCGAGCGAAAGGTCGTGAAATCATGCTTGCCGATAAGATGCGCGGCCGCCGCTTGCATGGCCTTAACATTGAGCGGCTGCGGCACAAACCAAGCGCGGTCACGGTCCAACGCCAGCGGCGCGCGGCGCGAGATAATGCGATATTCATAATGGCGCGCCAGCGCCGAAAACCGCGCATCAAAATCGGGCACAGCCTCAACTGCCGTCAAGACGGCGACCGGATGCGGCTTCAGGTGAAAATTAATCCCCGCCATCACCTTATCGGCCGGCGGCGCGCTCTCAAGGTCGATATGCGCCACTTGTCCGCGCGCATGCACACCGGTATCGGTGCGCCCGGAGCCGAAGACAGTGACCCGTTCGCCGCAAAATTTTTCCACCGCCTCGGCCAACACATCCTGCACGGCGCCGCCGCCTTTTTGGCTTTGCCAGCCGATAAACGGCGTGCCGTCATATTCAATGGTCAAGCGATAGCGCATCAGAGTTGCTGCCCCGGCAGCAGCCCGCGCCCGCGCATGAAATCATCACCTGACATGGCGGGCTTGCCGGCTTTTTGCACACGCACAAGCTTTAGCGCGCCCTCGCCGCAATGGATAATCGCCCCGCTCTCAGCAACTGTTCCGGCCACGCCTTGCGCTTCAATGGGCCGGGCGTCAAGCACTTTGATGCGCGTGCCGGCGGCCTCAAACCACGCACCGGGGAAAGGCGACAGGCCGCGAATATGCCGGTCAAGCGCCGCCGCCGAGCGGGTGAAATCTAGGCGCGCTTCTGCCTTGTCGATTTTTTCCGCATAGGTGATACCGCTCTCAGCTTGTGGGGTCGGCGTCAAATTATCGGCTTGTTGAAGGGCCGCGACCACGGCCACGCCGCCTAAATTGGCGAGCTTATCGTGCAGGCTGGCCGCCGTGTCTTGCGCGTCAATCCCCACGCGTTTTTCCAGCAGCACCGGCCCGGCATCAAGCCCGGCCTGCATTTGCATAATGGCGACACCGGTCTCTTCATCGCCGGCCATAAGGGCGCGCTGAATCGGCGCCGCCCCACGCCAGCGCGGCAAAAGCGAGGCGTGAATATTCCAACAGCCGAGGCGCGGCACATCAAGAAAGGCTTGCGGCAGTATCATGCCATAAGCGACGACAATGGCGAGGTCGGGCTTGAGGGCGCGAAATGCCGCCAGCGCGTCCTCCTCTTTCAGGGTTTCGGGGGTCAGCACATGGATGCCCGCCGCCTCGGCTGCCTGATGCACCGGCGCCTTGACCCATTTCATACCGCGCCCCTGCTTGGCCGGCGGGCGGCTATAGGCGGCGATAATGTCATGGCCTTGGCTTTGCACAAAAGCCAGCACGGCATCAAACGCCGTGACGGCAAAATCCGGTGTTCCCATGAAAACAATGCGCAAGCCCATAAGCGGCTCCTATTGCGCAGCAGCGGCGTCGCGCTCGGCTTTGCGAATTTTCTTCAGCACGATTTGGCGTTTCAGCCGTGATAAATGGTCAAGAAACACAATGCCGTTCAAATGATCCATTTCGTGCTGGATACAGGTCGCCAAAAGCCCGTCACAGGCCATTTCTTGCGGCTTGCCGTCATAATCGAGAAAGCGGACACGGCATTGGGCCGGGCGTTCGACATCATCATAAAAGCCGGGCACGGAAAGGCAGCCCTCTTGATAATTATTCAACTCTTCCGAGGTCCAAACAATCTCCGGATTGACGAAAAAGCGCGGGCCTTCATCGGCCAGCGGGTCGTCTTCTTCGGGCGCGTCCGCCGCGCCATCCTCAGCCATATCCGGCTCGGCCTTGCCCTTCAAATCCATGACGATAACGCGCTGCGGCACACCGATTTGAATCGCTGCCAGACCGATGCCATTGGCCTCATACATGGTCTCCAGCATGTCATCCATCAGCGCGCGCGTCGCATCGCTGACTGCCTCAACCGGGTCAGAAATCGTCTTTAGCCGCTTATCGGGCACTTCAATTATGTCGCGTATCGCCATGTCCTTGAGATACGCCTTGAAGGCACAAGCGTCAAGTTATAGGCTCCAACAAAGCTTGCGCAATAAGGGGTAAACAATGGAGTGGCTTGCCTATATCGCCTTTCTGGCCGTCGGTATCATCATAGGCATGGTCGTCGGTTATATCGCCAAAGGCAAAACCGATACCGGCGGCGGCGACATAGCGCCGCTGCAAGCCAAGCTCTCGCAATTGGACGCGGCCGTACGCACCGGCGAAGCAGAAAAATCTGCTTTGGCGACGCAAGCGACATCGCTCACCGCGCAGCTCAATGAGGCAAAAACCAAGCGCGACACATTGCAAAGCGAGGTCAGCGAGCTGGGCGTCAAGCTGGCACGCGCGCAAGAGCGGATTACCGCCTTTGGCGAAGCACAGGAAGAAGCGCGCATCCAATTTACCAATCTCGCCAATGAACTACTGAAGAAAAACAGCGAAGAATTCAAAACGCAGTCGAAAGAAAGCCTCGAACATCTTTTGAACCCGTTGGACAAACAGCTGAATGAGTTCAAAACCGAGATTACCGGCTTTAAGGCAATCAATGAGAAAATGACCTCTGAAACCGCCTCCCTGACCAATGCGCTGACCAAAAATGTCAAAGCGCAGGGCAATTGGGGGGAATTTGTGCTGGAACGTATTTTGGAAGAATCCGGTCTCGAAAAGGGCCGCGACTATACGGTTCAAGGCGAGGGCATGGATATTAAAAGCGCCGATGGCGGGCGCCAAATGCCGGATATTGTCATCAATCTGCCGGATGAAAAACACATTGTCATCGACTCGAAAGTCTCGCTGAAGAGCTTTCAGGATTATCAAAACGCCGATAATGAGGCCGATAAATTAATCGCCGCAAAAGCCTTTGTCGCCTCAACCGAGGCGCATATTAAGGATTTGGCCGCGAAGGAATATCAAAACGCCTATAATCTGCAATCGCTCGATTTCATCATGATGTTCATGCCGATTGAAGCGGCGTTTTTCCTGCTGCTGTCGGAACGCGAGGATTTATTGCAAAAAGCCTGGGAGAAGAATATCTCCATCGTCTCGCCCGCCAATCTGTTTCCCAATCTCAGAACCATTGGCTATTTGTGGCGTCTGCAAAAACAAAATGAAAATGTCGAGGAAATCGCGCGGCTGGGCGGCACGGTGTATGACAAGGTGCATGGCTTTTTGGAGGATATGAAAAAAGTCGGCAAAGCCATCAGCACGGCCGATGACGCGCATAAAAGCGCGCTGAATAAACTATCCGACGGGCGCGGCTCAGTGGTGAAGCAGGCTGAAAAACTGAAGGATATGGGTGCCAAGACCACCAAATCCCTGCCCGACCTCACGCAAAATTAGCCCGCCTTCGCCTTCCCGGCTTCACCTTCTCGACTTCATAGCGGCCAACAATGTGCCATCATCGAGATAATCCAACTCGCCGCCGACCGGCACGCCATGCGCCAGCCGCGTCACCTCGACTTCTAAATCAGCCAACATATCGGTGATGTAATGGGCCGTGGTTTGGCCTTCCACCGTGGCATTGGTAGCAAGAATAATTTCCTTCACTTGCGGCACCGCGCAGCGATCGCGCAATTTTTCAAGGTGCAAATCCTCCGGCCCGATACCGTCCAGCGCCGAAAGCGTCCCGCCCAGCACATGATAGCGGCCTTTGACGGCCTGCGCGCGCTCCAGTGCCCATAAATCGCCGACATCCTCAACCACGCAAAGCACGCTTTCATCGCGCCGCGCATCGGCGCAAATCGTGCACGGGTCGGTGGTGTCAATATTGCCGCAACTCGAACAGGTGACAATATGATCGCGCGCCGCCAGAAGCGCGTCGGAGAGCGGGTTTAGCAGGCTGTCGCGCTTGCGCATGAGTTGCAGAACAGCACGGCGCGCCGAGCGCGGGCCGAGACCGGGCAGGCGCGCCAAATATTTGACCAGTGTTTCAATTTCCTGACCGGCCATTAGCGCGCATCATCCGCGTCACTTGCCTCACCCGCATCAGGCGCGCTATCGCTTTCCGGCTCATTGCCGTCATGATTATCGCCAAGCTCGTCGGGCGCGGCGGGCAGCGCGTCACCGCCAAATGTGCTGACGGAAATAATATCGGCGCCGGGAAACGCCGTCAGAGCCGCTTTGACAAACGGGTCGGCGCGCGCTTCATCCTCGCGGCGTTCGGCGGCCGAGCGTTTCAGTGAACCAATGGTCGGCTTACCTTGTTCTTTCGACAGGGAAATCACCCAATTTTGGCCGGTCCAATCGCGCAATTTACGGGTTAAATCTTGGGCGATATTCTCCTGCCCTTCGGCCAGGCGAAATTCGATGCGCCCGGCCCGCGCGCCGCCTTGCGGCTGAAACGCCGCCGCTTCAAAGCCAACCAAATGCACACCATTTTCGAGCGCGTGCTTCAAGCCGATATCGCGCTTATCGGCCACCAGATCAATAACCGCTTGAAAATTCTGCAGCACCGGCGCCACGCTTTGCACGACCGGCGCGGCCTGCGCGCCGGCTAAAGACATGCTCGGCCCGCCCGATGCACCGCCTTGCGGTCCCGGACTGCCGATTGCCCCGGCTGATGGCGCAGCCCCGGCTGATGGCGCAGCCCCGGCTGAGGGCATATTCCCCGCAGATGAAGCTGTCCCATTGGGCGCAGCAGCTGTGCCGGGCTGCGCGGTTTCATATTGCTTGATCAGCTCTTCCGGGCTCGGCATATCGGAAATATGCGCCAGGCGGATCAGCACCATTTCGGCCGCCGCTTTGGCGTTCATGGCGCGATTGACCTCATCATGTCCGGCCAGCAGCAATTGCCAAACGCGCGACAGGATGCGGGTCGAAAGTTTTTCTGCCGCCTCTTGCCCGCGCACCCGCAATTGCGCCGAAAATGCCACATCCTCTTGCGCCGCGGCGACAAATTTCAGCCGCGTCAGCCAATGCGTCAGCTCGGCCAAATCGGCCAATATGGTGGCCGGGTCTGCCCCCATGGCATATTGCGCTTCAAATTCAGACAGCGCCGCCGTCACATCGCCGCGCAACAACATGTCGAACAGGTCAAAAACCCGCCCGCGATCGGCCAGCCCCAAAAGGCCGCGCATGGTTTCCTCATTCAGCGGCGTATCGCTATCCATATGCGCCAAAGCACGGTCGAGCAAAGACAGCGCGTCGCGCGCCGAGCCATCAGCCGCGCGCGCCACCAGCTTCAAAACGTCATCACCCAGCGCCACATTTTCGGCGGCGCAGGTTTTTTCGAGCAGCTTTTGCGTATCCGCCATGCCGAGGCGGCGAAGGTCAAATCTTTGGCACCGCGACAGCACCGTGACCGGCACTTGGCGAATTTCCGTCGTCGCAAAAATAAATTTCACATAGGCGGGCGGCTCTTCCAGCGTCTTCAGCAGCCCGTTAAAGGCGGCCTTGGACAGCATGTGCACTTCGTCAATAATATAGACTTTATAACGCGCCGAAGCCGGCATATAGCGAACATTATCGATGATTTCGCGAATATCATTAATGCCGGTGCGCGAGGCGGCATCCATTTCGATAACATCAACATGCGTGCCGTCCATAATGGCCGGGCAATGCGTGCCGTTCGCGCCCAGCGCCATGCTCGGCGCGTCCTGGCTATCCGTGTGATAATTCAGCGCCCGCGCCAAAATGCGCGCCGTGGTCGTTTTGCCGACCCCGCGCACACCGGTCAGCATAAATGCATGCGCGATGCGGCCCGTATCAAAGGCGTTTTTCAGCGTTTGCACCATGGCCTCTTGGCCGATCAAATCGTCAAAATTGCGCGGGCGATATTTGCGCGCCAGCACTTTATAGCTGTCGCTGCTCTCGGCCTCGTTTTCGGCATCCGCATCGGCGAGCATGTCAAAGCCCGGCGCCTCATCGGAAAATTCCGGCGCTTCAACGGCTTCTTCTGCACCGTCAAAATCCTGATTTTCCGTCTCGTCCGATGTCATAAACCCACGCTCGCTATCGTAAAACCCGGCTCATAAAGGGCCGCGCTTGTGGCCTCGTATCGACGATTAGCCTGCGCGGCGAATGAGGTGAGAGACTGGACAGGCAACCCGCAGCAAACTCGTTAGGGCTGCTTCCTTTCGGATCTGACCCGGTTGGCGAGGGATGCGTCCGCCGCCAATCTCTCCCCTTCTTTATAGCAGAGCCGACGCGCCAGACCAGCCTTTTGCGGGGGGTGTGCGAAATATCTGGGGAAGCTCTTGCGGGCCACGCAGCGGCGTGGCAGGCTGGCGCAGAAATGCGAGGAGTTGTTGCAATGGCGCTGGCCGAAAATCCCATCATGTTCACCAATAATCCGCTCGACCGCGCCGGCCATAGCCGTGGCGATGCTGACTGGCTGGCCGCGCAATTGGCCAGCGACACGGCACTTATCGTGCCGCTTTGGCAATTGCAGCCTTTGGTGCTGCCGGAGATTGCGCCCGGCGAAGGCCGCGATGTCGGCTGGTTGCCGAAAGCGGCGTTTGGCGAAGCTTGGACAGGCGATATGCTGGTCGTGTTTCTCGGCCTTAATCGCCGCGGCAAGCCGCTTTTTGCTGCCGATATCAGCCATATCAGCAGCCCTGAGGATATCGGCCCGTTCAAAGGCATGGGGCATTTCGAGGATTTGCGGGCGCTGGCGTCAGCCGGCGATATGCCGCGCACCGAGCTGGCCATTTTGGCGCAAGCCAAGGGCATGCTGGATTGGAATATGCGGCATCCGTTTTGCGCGCAATGCGGCACACAAAGCCAGCTTGCCGAGGGCGGCTATAAACGCGTTTGCGGCTCTTGCGGCACGGAGCATTTTCCGCGCACCGACCCGGTGGTCATTATGCTGGCGACGCATGGCGATGACTGCCTGCTGGGCCGCCAACGCGGTTGGCCCGACGGCATGATGAGCGCGCTGGCCGGGTTTATGGAACCGGGCGAATCGATCGAGGAAGCCGTGGCCCGCGAATTGCAGGAAGAAGCCGGTCTGGAAATTTCTTCGGTTACGTATCTCGGCACGCAGCCTTGGCCGTTTCCCGGCTCTTTAATGATCGGCTGCATGGCCGAGGCGAGCAATCGCGACATTACGGTGGATGAGGTGGAGCTGGAGGAAGCGCGCTGGGTCAGCCGCGCCGATATTCGCTCGTCCATGGCCGGTCAAGGCCCGCTCGGCGCGCCGCCGCCCATGGCCATTGCCTATCAGCTGATGAAAGCCTTTGCCGAGGGCTAGCCCACCTCGCCTTGCGCCTCTTGCAAGGCGGCGCGTTCCGGTCCGGCGCGATAGACGCCCAGAATATCCATTTGCGAGCAATAAAACGCCAATTCCTCAAGCGCCAGACGCACGGACTCATCCTCCGGATGGCCCTCAATATCGGCATAAAATTGCGTCGCCATAAAGCCATTGGGCTGATAGCTCTCCAACTTGGTCATATTCACCTTATTGGTCGCAAAGCCACCCAGCGCCTTATATAAAGCCGCCGGCACATTGCGCACACGAAACACGAAACTGGTTATCACATGCGGCTCATCCGGCTCGGCATCATCGGGCGTGGCCGACATGACCAAAAACCGCGTGGTGTTTTGCGCGCTGTCCTCAATATTTTCGCGCAGCACATCAAGTCCGTAAATCTCGGCCGCCAAGGATGAGGCAATGGCGGCATGACCCGGTGTTTTAGCCGCCGCCAAATCGCGCGCCGCACCGGCCGTATCGGCCGCCACTTGCGCCGTCAGGTCCAATTCACCAATGACATTGCGGCATTGGCCGAGCGCCATTTCATGGCTGTGCACATGGGTCAGCTCGCTCTCTTTTGTACCGGGCAGGGCCAGCAGGCAATGGTTCACGCGCATGAAATATTCGCCGACAATATAAAGTTTCGAGCCGGGCAGCAGGCGGTGAATATCGGCCACGCGACCGGCCACCGTGTTTTCGACCGGCATCATGGCCAAAGCCGCCTCGCCCGAACGCAGCGCAGCAAAAGCCTTATCGAATGTGTCGCAAGGCAGCGCCTCCATATCCGGGAATTGCGTATGGCAGGCAATATGCGAATTGGCACCCAGTTCACCCTGAAATGCGATTTTGACCATTACACGTCCCCGTTTTGTCTTTCTTGCACGACGCGTTCAGCATGCGCCAGATCATCAGCCGTATCAACGCCGACCGGTACTGTGTCTGCCACCGCCGCCGCGATGCTCATGCCGGCTTCCAGCGCGCGCAATTGCTCAAGCCGCTCGCGCGTCTCGAGCGGCGATGGCGGCAGCGAGACAAATTTATCCAGCGCCGCGCGCGTATAGCCGTAAATGCCGATATGGTGATAAAGCGGGCCCTCGCCGGTCGGCGCGGTGGCACGGGTGAAATACAGCGCCCGGCCCCTATCTGGCCCGCGCATCGACAAAACCGCTTTCACCACATTCGGATTATCGCGCTCGGCAGCTTGCGTAATCTCACAGACCAGTGTCGACATATCATGGCCGTCCAGCACGTCGAGTGTGGTGCGGACCAAAGCCGGGTCAAGCGTCGGCAGGTCGCCTTGCAGATTGATAATCGCATCATGCGCGCCGTCCGGGTCGACGGTTTGAAGCGCGGCGTGGATGCGATCAGAGCCCGAGGGCAGCGCCGGGTTGGTCAATACCGCCTCGCCGCCTTGTGCGGTGACCGCATCGATAATTTCTTGCTCGGCCCCGGCCACCACAACGCGACCGCAGCCGGCCGCCATGGCGCATTGCCAAACGCGGACAATCATCGGCACGCCGTCAATCAGCGCCAGCGGCTTATTGGGCAGACGCGTCGACGCCAAGCGCGCCGGAATGAGCGTAATCGGGTTTTGTGCAGCCATCAAACAGCCCTAAAAAAACTTACCATTCATGTGTCGCATAGATTGCGACTCACGCTTTCTTTTCCTAATCTGTGCGACGCTACGCCGCAAGCCTAAAGACGCGGAAAAGCGTATGGTGCGGCCAATTTTAATCGTCCCATCAGGCAGATTTTGGGGGAAATCATGGATAGTTTTGAGCTTAATAAAATTGCAGGTGCAGTCTTGTTCACCCTGCTTGTTTATCTTGGCGTGCAAAATCTGGGCGGCGTCATGTTTGCGACCGAACCGGCTGACCCGACCGCCTATGTGGTTGAAGGCGTCGAAGAAGAAGGCGCGGTGGCGGCGGTTGCGGCGGTTGTTGAAGAAGTATCCATCACCGAATTGCTGCAAACCGCCTCGGTTGAAAAAGGCGCGAAAGTCGCCAAAAAATGCGTTTCCTGCCATAGCTTTGACGCCGGTGGCGCCAATAAAATCGGCCCGGCCCTGTATGGCGTTGTCGATCGCGGCATTGGCCAACATGGTGGCTTCAACTATTCCGGCGCACTGGCCGGCAAGGACGGCGCCTGGGATTATGACGCGCTGAACGGCTTTTTGGAAAATCCGAAAAAATGGGCAGCCGGCACGAATATGGCTTTTGCCGGTCTCCGCAAAGCCAAGGACCGCGCCAATATTATTGCCTATCTCGACAGTCTGAAATAAGTCCGTCACATCCTTATCAAAAGCCGCGCTTTGCTTGTGCTTAGCGCGGCTTTTTGCTTCATTAGGCTAGCCCTAACCCGAAATGGAGTGCTCATGTCTCGCCTCGCCATAAGCTTGTTCCTCGCCTTTTCCGCCCTCGCTGCGCCAATCAGCGTGAACGCCAAGGATTGGCAACACGGATTGTCGCTCTTCGGCGCGCCCGAAATGGCGCCCGGTTTCGCGCATTTTCCTTATGTGAAAAAAGACGCGCCGCAAGGCGGTAGCGTCAAAATCGCCGCCATTGGGGCGTTTGACAATCTCAATCAATTTACCATTAAGGGCAGCGCCGCCAGCGGTTTGGGGCTTATTCATGACACGCTCATGACCCCCTCAATGGATGAGGCGAGCGCCGCCTATGGGCTGATTGCCGAGGCGGTGGCGCATCCGGCGGATTACTCCTCCGTCAGTTTCAAATTGCGCAAAGCCGCGACCTTTTCAGACGGCAGCCCGATCACCACAGAGGATGTCGCTTTCTCGCTCACCGCGCTTAAAAAAGCGCACCCTTTCTATCGCGCCTATTACCGCGATGTTGTCGGCTATGATATTGCAAGCCCGCATGAAATAACCTTTCGTTTCGGACAAAAGGGCAATCGAGAACTGCCCAGTATTGTCGGGCAATTGCCGATTTTAAAAAAGGATTATTGGAATGCTGAGGGCCGCTCGCTGGCCGATACGACGCTGGATGTGCCGCCCGGCTCCGGCCCTTACACGATTGAAAAAGTCGATACGGGCCGTGCCATCACCTATCGCCGCCGCGCCGATTATTGGGCCAAGGGGCTGAACGTCAATATTGGCAAAAACAATATTGAGCGCATTACTTATGTCTATTTCGGCGATGATACGGTCGCCTTTGAGGCGTTGAAAGCCGGCGAGGTTGATTATCGGCGCGAGTTTTCCTCGCGCGTTTGGGCAACGGGTTATGATTTCGAGGCGGTGAAAACCGGCCGTATGACAAAGGAGACAGTGGCGCTCAACAACCCGTCCGGCATGCAGGGCTTTGTCTTTAATTTGCGGCGCGCGCGCTTTGACGACATCCATGTGCGCGAAGCTTTGAATTGGGCCTATGATTTCGAATGGACCAAGAAAAACCTGTTTTACGGCCAATATGCCCGTACCGGCTCGTTTTTTCAGGGTTCCGAACTGGCCGCCACGGGGGCCCCGTCACAAGCCGAGCTGGCGCTTCTCGAGCCCTTGCGCGGACAAGTGCCGGATAAGGTATTTGCGCCCGTGTTCCAAAATCCGGTGACGGATGGCAGCGGCAATATTCGCACCCATTTGCGCAAAGCCCGGGCACTTTTGGAAAAGGCCGGCTGGCGTATTATCGACGGCAAGCTCGAAAAAGACGGTCAGCCCTTCACCATTGAATTTTTGCTGGTGCAGCCGGCCTTTGAGCGCATTGTCGCGCCCTATATCAAAAACCTCGCCAAGCTGGGCATTGACGCCAAGATGCGGACAATTGACCCGACGCAATATCAAAACCGCGTCACCAATTATGATTATGACGCCATTGTTATGAGCTTTGGCCAATCCTTATCGCCGGGCAATGAGCAGCGCGATTATTGGTCCAGCGCGGCGGCGGATCGGCCGGGCGGGCGCAATTATATCGGCATTAAAGACCCGGCGGTTGACGCGCTGGTCGAGCAATTAATCTTTGCCAAATCGCGCAGCGCGCTGATTACCGCCACGCGGGCGCTTGATCGTGTGCTCATCGCCAATCATTTCGTCATGCCGCAATGGCACGCGCCGAAAGAGCGCCTTGCTTATTGGCAGGGTCTGTCGCGCCCCGACCCGATGCCGAAATACGGGCTTGGCTTTCCGACCATTTGGTGGAAAGACTAGCTTGTCGCGCGGCCAACTCATGGCATAATTCAGCCGCAGACTTTAGGGAGTGCCGCTGCTTATGAGCGCCTATATTCTTCGCCGCCTTTTACTGATGGTGCCGACCATTATCGGCATTATGGCGATCAGCTTTGCGATTGTGCAATTCGCGCCGGGCGGGCCGGTGGAACGGGTGATTGCGCAGTTGCAGGGCCATGATGTCGGCGCCACATCGCGCTTTTCCTCCACCGCTGATGGTGGCGCGCAAAGCCTGCAAGGCGGCGCCAGCGAGGCCGCATCCTCTACCTATCGCGGCGCGCAAGGGCTGGACCCGGAATTTATCGCCGAGCTGGAAGCCCAATTCGGTTTCGACAAGCCGGTGCATGAACGGTTTTTCAAAATGCTGTGGGATTATGCGCGCTTTGATTTCGGGGAAAGCTATTATCGCGATGTCGCCGTTATCGATTTAATCAAAGAGAAGCTGCCCGTCTCCATCACGCTGGGTCTATGGACGACGCTCCTGACCTATCTCATCTCCATTCCCTTGGGCATTGCCAAAGCGCGGCGCGACGGCTCGGCTTTTGATGTCTGGACATCGGGCGTCATTATTGTCGGCTATGCGATACCGGGTTTTCTCTTCGCCGTGATGTTGATTGTTTTATTTGCCGGCGGTTCATATTTTGACTGGTTTCCGTTGCGCGGCCTGACCTCGGATAATTTTGACGAGCTGAGCTTTGGCGGGCAAATCGTCGATTATCTCTGGCATATTTTCCTGCCGGTTTTGGCGCTGTCGATTTCGGGTTTTGCCACCACCTCGCTTTTGACCAAAAACGCCTTTCTGGATGAGATCCGCAAACAATATGTCGTCACGGCGCGGGCCAAGGGGCTGGCCGAAAACCGCGTGCTATACGGCCATATTTTCCGCAATGCCATGCTGATTGTGATTGCCGGTTTTCCGGGCGCTTTTATCGGTGCGTTTTTCACCGGCTCGCTGCTGATTGAGACGATTTTCTCGCTCGATGGGCTGGGGCTATTATCCTATGAGAGCATTATCAATCGCGATTATCCGGTGGTTTTCGCCTCACTTTATATTTTCGGCCTGATCGGCCTCGTCGTCACACTGATTTCCGACCTGACCTATATGTGGGTCGACCCGCGCATTGATTTTGCCGCGCAAGGGGGTGGGTGATGGCCAATGCCGTCAAGCGTAAACGCCCGGCCCTGTCGCCGCTCAATCAACGGCGCTGGCGCAATTTCAAAGCCAATCGCCGCGGGCTTATTTCGTTATGGCTGTTTGGCGCGCTTTTCCTGGTGACGCTATTTGCCGAATTTCTGGCCAATGATAAGCCGCTGCTCATTCGCCATGAGGGCGCGTATTATATGCCGGTGTTCAATAGCTATGCGGAAACCGAATTTGGCGGCGATTTCGCCACGGAAGCCGATTATCGCGACCCGTTCGTCGTGGCGCTGATTGAGGGCGAAGACGGCGAGAAGGACGGCTTTATTGTCTGGCCGCTTTTGCGCTTCAGCTATGACACGATCAATCTCGACCTCGACCGCCCGGCCCCGGCCCCGCCCAGCGCCGATAATTGGCTGGGCACGGATGACCAAGGCCGCGATGTGCTGGCGCGGCTGATTTACGGCTTTCGCATCTCGGTTTTATTCGGGCTGGTGCTGACGCTCGCCTCGTCGCTTATCGGCATAGCAGCCGGTGCGGTGCAGGGCTATTTCGGCGGCTGGGTTGATTTATCAATGCAGCGTTTTATCGAAATCTGGACCTCCGTGCCGTCGCTTTACCTGCTCATCATCATCGCCGCCGTTATCGAGCCGGGCTTTTGGATCCTTTTGGGCATACTGCTTTTATTCTCATGGGTATCGCTGGTCGGCGTGGTGCGCGCTGAATTTTTGCGCGCCCGCAATTTTGAATATGTCGAGGCGGCGCGCGCTTTGGGTGTCTCCAATGCGACGATTATGCGCCGCCATGTGCTGCCCAATGCCATGGTGGCGACACTGACCTTCATGCCGTTTATCCTCAATGCCTCGATCACCACGCTGACCTCGCTGGATTTTCTCGGCTTTGGCCTGCCGCCCGGCTCGCCCTCTTTGGGCGAATTGCTGGCGCAAGGCAAAGCCAATTTGCAAGCGCCGTGGCTCGGCCTGTCCGGTTTTTTCACCATTGCCATTATGCTGTCGCTGCTGATTTTCATCGGCGAAGCGGTGCGCGATGCGTTCGACCCCAGAAAGACATTGCAATGAGTGACGACGCAACACGGCCGCTTGTGGCGGTGAAAAATCTGCATGTCGGATTTCAAAATGACGGCCGCGTGACCGACGCCGTGAAAGGCGTGAGCTTTGATATTCGGGCCGGCGAGACATTGGGGCTGGTCGGCGAAAGCGGTTCTGGCAAATCGGTTAGCGCACTATCCATCCTGCGGCTGCTGCCCTATCCCAGTGCCTTTCACAAGGGGGGCGAAATTCATTTTGACGGCGATGACCTTCTGGCTTTGGATGAGGATCGCTTGCGCGCCATTCGCGGGTCGCGCATTTCGATGATTTTTCAAGAGCCGATGAGCTCGCTCAATCCGCTGCACAATATTGAAAAGCAGATTGCCGAAGTGGTCGAATTACATCAGGGCGTGTCGCGCGAGGCGGCGCGCGCCGAGGCCTTGCGGCTTTTGACAAGGGTCGGCATCCCGAATGCCGCGCAGCGTCTGACCGCCCTGCCGCATGAATTATCGGGCGGGCAAAGGCAACGTGTGATGATTGCCATGGCGCTGGCCAATCGGCCGCAATTGCTGATTGCCGATGAACCGACCACGGCGCTCGACGTCACGGTGCAAAAACAAATCCTCGAATTATTGCAAGAACTGCAAGCCGAGACCGGCATGGCGGTGCTGCTTATCACCCATGATTTGGGCGTGGTCAGAAAAATGGCCGACCGCATATGCGTTATGCAACATGGCGAGATTGTCGAGGCCGGCGACCGCGAGACGATTTTTGCCGACCCGCACCACGCCTATACGAAAAAGCTCATCAATGCCGAACCGAGCGGCACGCCGCATCCGCCGGCGGACCCGCAAGAGCTGGTCAAAGCCGAGAATATGCGGGTCTGGTTTCCGATGAAGCGCGGGTTTTTGCAGCGCACTTATGACCATGTGAAAGCGGTGAATGATATTTCCTTCACCATTAATCAAGGCGAGACGCTGGGCATTGTCGGCGAAAGCGGGTCGGGCAAGACCACATTGGGGCGCGCGCTTTTGGGTCTGCAAAAGGCTGAGGGGCGGGCATTTTTGGGGGATGCGGATATTATCGCCAGCGATAAAAAAACCCGCCGCGGGCTCAGAAAACGCATGCAAATCGTCTTTCAAGACCCGTATGGCGCGCTGTCGCCGCGCATGGCGGTGGGCGAGATTATCACTGAGGGGCTGAGCTTGCACCGGCCCGATTTATCTGCTGATGCGGTCAATGCGGCGCTTCGGGCAATTATGCAAGAGGTCGAACTGGACCCGGATGCGGCGCATCGCTATCCGCATGAATTCTCCGGCGGCCAAAGGCAACGCATCGCCATTGCCCGGGCGCTTATTCTGAACCCTGAATTTATCGTTCTCGACGAGCCGACCAGCGCACTCGACCGCTCAGTGCAGGCGCAAATCATCGATATGCTGCGCCGTCTGCAAAAGGATAAAGGGCTGACTTATCTGTTTATCAGCCATGATTTGAAGGTGGTGCGGGCGCTGTCGCATAAGGTCATGGTGATGCAGAACGGCGTGTGTGTTGAGGCCGGCACGGCGGATGCGATTTTCGATGCCCCGCAAGAAGATTATACCAAAGCGCTGCTGGCGGCGGCTTTAGACGGCTGAACAAGCTGCAGTTAAACCAGACGCTTAATTGAGGTCACCGGCCCGTCGCTCTCGCCGATACGGGCGCACGCTTCAGCGAATCCCTCTTCGACCACCGCCATGTGAAATGCATTGGCGTGCAGCAACGTGTCCGGCGCGCTGATAAGGCCGACATGGCCCTTCCAAAAAACAATATCGCCCGGCTCAGCCGTCTTGACCTCCGTGCCCAACACGGCTTCTTGCATATAGGTGTCGCGCGGACAGGCGCGGCCGCAAGCCGCCAGCGCCAATTGGATAAGCGCCGAGCAATCCAGACCGCCGCTTTCGCGCCCACCCCAAAAATACGGCGCGCCGACAAAACGCCGCGCTACACCGACCCAATCCTTTTCATAAGTCGCGAGCGCGGCCAGATGCGCCGCATAAATAAAACCGCCATCAGCCAATTCGGCAAAGCGGCCATGGGGTTTTTTGACCGCCAGTTGCGCGCCGAAGGAGATGCCCATAAGCGGTCGGGTTTTGATATCGGGCGTGCGGTAAATGAAACTGCGCAAAGCCACAAGCTTATGCGTCGGCGCGATCGGCGCGCCCAAATCCGCGGCCAGCACATAGCCGACATAATCATCCGCTTCGGCCTGCCCCCAAGCCCAGCCCCTTTTAATGTCATAGACACGAAACCCCTCGCCATACAGCAATTGCGTGTCCTGCATGGCGCCGTCCGCCGGGCTACGTCGCAGGGCGGTCACCGGTGCGATGACTTGCGCCGCCTCGCCCTCGACATAAAGCGGCGCCTCGACCTCGCCGCGCAAATGCGCCGCCGCCATGTCATCGCGCCACGGATTGAGACGCGGGTCCGGCTTGGCGCTAGCCAAAATTTTTCTCAATATATTGGTAGAGCGCGCGCAGCGCTTGCGCCTCGCCGCCGACCGGACAGCCCGGCGCGGCTTTCATCCGCCAGGCATAAACATCGCAATGCATCCAGTTTTCACATGTCTCGACAAAGCGCGCGAGAAACAGCGCGGCGGTGATGGAGCCGCCCATGGGCGATGATGAAATATGGCTGACATCGGCGATTTGACTGTCCAGCCAGCCATCATAGCCCGGCCAAAGCGGCATCCGCCACATCGGGTCATAAACGTCAGTACCGCAAGCCTCTATAGCGCCTGCCAGCGCGTCATTATGGGTATAAAACGGCACGACTTCCGGCCCCATAGCGACGCGCGCCGCGCCCGTCAGTGTGGCGAAATCGACCATTAAATCGGGGTTTTGCGTATCCGCTTCGGCCAGCATATCGGCCAGCACCAGACGCCCTTCCGCATCGGTATTGCCGATCTCGACACTCAGGCCTTTGCGGCTGGCCAGCACATCGCCCGGGCGAAACGCATCGGGGCCAATGGCATTTTCAACCGCGCCGACCATCAGGCGCAGGCGAATAGTCAACCCGGCATCCATCAGCGCATCGGCCAGTGCAATGGCCAAAGCCGCGCCGCCCATATCCTTTTTCATCAGCTCCATATAATTGCCGGGCTTTAAATTCAGACCGCCCGTATCGAAACACACGCCCTTGCCGATCAGCGTCACTTTCGGCGCATCGACCGGCCCCCAGCTCAAATCCAGCAGCCGCGGTGCCTCGACCGCCGCACGACCGACGGCATGGATCATCGGGTAATTTTCGTGAAGTAAATCATCGCCGACAAAAATATTGAGATCGGCTTTGTGTTTCTTGGCCAGCGTCTCGACACTGGCTTCAAGCGCCACGGGCCCCATATTGGCGGCCGGTGTGTTGATCAAATGCCGCGCCGCATAAACCGCGCGATTGAGCCGATCAATACGCGCGCGATCTTCACCCTTATCAAGCACAAGCTGCGGCCACCCCCCCTCGCGCGGCTTTGATTTATAAGCCTCATAGCGATAGCACCCCATGGCCCACGCCAAAGGTGCCATGGTGCGCACCGCATCGGGCGCATCTGCATGCAGGCGGTAAGCACCATCCGGCAATTTGGCGGGCAGTGCCGCCAGTGCAAACGGGTCAGGCGTCTTGCCGAGGCCCAATAGGACGGCGTCAAGACCGCCTGCGCTATCGGGCAGAAGCATTAGCTCGCCCGCCGCGGCGGCAAAATTCGTCGTTTCCATCCAAGCCAAATGCGGCCCGGCCAGCTCGGCCTGCCACGCCGCCAACATGTCCGGCGTCAGGGCGCGGATGAGACAAGCAGGCTTGCCTTTATCATTCAGATAAATATTGTCCGGAACAGCGGAAAAAACAGACGCAGTGTCAAACATGGCAGCCCTCAGCGATTGCGATTCGCCGTCAGACTATCGCGCCGTCAGCCCGTTATCAATAACCAGCTCTGTGCCATTGACATAAGAGGAGACATCGGATGCCAAATAGACCACGCCATTGGCGATATCCGCGGCTTGGCCGGGTCGGCCGCCGGGCATGTTCATGGTGAGGAGATTAATGTCGAGCTTATTGCCGCCCTCGCCCATCAATTCCGGCATTTCCTTGGCAATACCGGCAATTTCGCGGCCCCAAATATCGGTATCAATAATGCCGGGATGCACGCTATTGCAGCGAATATCCAAGCCCGCCCCGGCGCATTCCAGCGCCACAGCTTTGGAAAACAGCCGCACCCCGCCTTTTGTGGCCGAATAACCGGCCAGACCGGCAGCACCGCGCAGACCCGCGACCGAGGATAGGTTGATAATGCTGGACGGCCCGCTTTCGGCCATCAGCGGCGCAGCGTGTTTGCAGCCCAAAAACACGCCATCCAGATTAATCGCGTTTTGGCGTTGCCAATCGTCAAGGCTCATTTCGGTGAACGGCACACCAATCGCGATACCGGCATTATTGACCAGCACATTCAGCTTGCCCTCACGCGCTTTAATATCGGCGATGATGTCTTGCCAGACGGCTTCGGAGACAACGTTTTGCGCGCAAGCCCGCGCCGTGCCGCCGGCGGCGGTGATGCGCTTTGCGGTTTCTTCAACGCCTGCGACATCAATATCCGTGGCAATAATTATGGCACCGGCTGCGGCCAGAGCTTCGGCGCAAGCGCGACCGATACCTGTTGCCGCACCCGTGACCAGCGCCACTTTGCCTTCGCAGCTATGGCTCATCAGTCGCGCACAATCACATTCATTTTCGTGTAACCCTTCACAAAGGATGACACATTGCGCTCCGGCTCGCCGATAACTTCGACTTTTGAGAAGCGCTTCATCATCTCATCCCAGAGGATTTGCAATTGCAATTCGGCCAGACGATTGCCGAAGCAACGGTGAATGCCAAAGCCGAAGGAAATATGGTTGCGCGCATTGGCCCGATCGACAATCAGCGTGTTCGGGTTTTCAAATTTGCGCTCATCGCGATTGCCCGAGACATACCACATGGCGACCTTATCGCCTTTTTTGATGGTCTTGCCGTGCATTTCCACATCTTCCAGAGCCGTGCGGCGCATATAGGCCAGCGGTGTCTGCCAGCGAATAATTTCAGCCACCGCATTGGGGATGAGATCGCGATTGGCTTTCACCTTATCCCATTCCGTGGGGAACAGATTGGTCGCATAAATCGAGGCCGACATGGAATTACGCGTCGTATCATTACCGCCGACAATCAGCAGGATGAGATTGCCGAGATATTCCATCGTATCCATATCTTTGGTTTCTTCGCCATTGGCCAGCATGGTGATCAGGTCATGGCCATTGCCGCCAATACGCTGTTGCCACAGCCCCATGAAATATTCGACGCATTCAATCAGCTCGGCGCGGCGTTGGTCTTCGCTTTCAACAATGCCGGTTTCCGGACCGGCGGTCGCGACATCCGACCAGCGGGTCAGCTTGCGGCGGTCTTCAAACGGGAAGTCAAACAGGGTTGCCAGCATCATGGTGGTCAGCTCGATCGAGACCGTATCGACCCAGTCAAATTCCTCGCCGATCGGCACTGTGTCCAGCACATATTGTGTGCGCTCGCGAATGAGCTTTGACATTTCGCCAAGGCTCATGGGCGAGACCATTGGCGCAACGGTTTTGCGCTGCACATCATGCTTGGGCTGGTCCATGGCGATAAACATGGGCAGAGAAAAGTCATCAGCCTGGTTCGGCAGCACAATAGAAGGCTCGGATGAGAACCGCTTATGGTCCGTATCAATGGCCATAATATCCTCATAGCGCGTCACCGACCAATACGGGCCGATATGCGCCGCATCGTCTGAACGATAACCGGACTCCCAAGCCTCTTTGCACCAATGCAGCGGGTCTTCATCGCGCAGGCGCTCGAAAATCGGCCAATATTCCTCATTCGGCCACAGCAGTGCATTGGACGGATCGAGATCCTCCAGCGGCGTATTATAGGCCAAATCAGCACCCGGGCGCATATCCTGTTTTACGGCTTCACTCATTGTAAACTCCCTATCGGTCAGAGGCTCTGCCTCCAGCAAATCTGTGGCATCACAAAAATGACGCCTGCGTCATAATTGTAAGCATGAGTGTTTCGCCGCCGCAAGCATTTTCGCGCAAAAAAGCATGTTTTGCGCACTGGTTTTTCCCCGCCCCCCCTTGCCGAAAACACCGGCGGCGCTTACAGTCTGCTCATGCACAGGGGTCCGGCACCGTGCAAGCGAGGCCGGTGAGAAACACCCTTGTTACCTGTTCACGGGTCATGCCGCCGCAGGGAGTGCGCCAAAAGGTTCGCGATCACAGGCACATGACCGCCAAAGAAAGAGCCGTCTTATGTCGCAAGCCAAGAAACCCGATTTCAGCGAAGCCCAAGCGCGTGTCGATGACGCCTCTATCGCGCCGCTGCCCAATAGCGAAAAAATCTATGTCGCCGGCTCGCGCGCCGACATAAAAGTGCCGATGCGCAAAATCAGCCAGGATGAAACACCGACGGATATGGGCGGCGAGGAGAACCCGCCGATTTTTGTCTATGACACATCCGGCCCCTATTCCGACCTCAGCGCCAAGATTGACATTCGTGCCGGCCTACCGGCCCTGCGCGCCGATTGGATTGGTGAGCGCGGTGATACGGAGCTGCTGGACGGGCCGACATCGGATTATGGCAAGGCGCGCCTGGAGGATGAAAAACTCGCCGCTTTGCGCTTTAACCTGCAACGCACGCCGCGCCGCGCAAAAGCCGGTCAGAACGTCACGCAAATGCATTATGCCCGCCAAGGCATTGTGACGCCGGAAATGGAATATGTCGCCATTCGCGAAAACCAAAACCGCGCCGCCTATTTGGAAAGCCTGAAAGCCACCGGCGAACGCGGCAAGCGCATGGCAGACATGATGGCTGCGCAACATGCGGGCGAGAGCTTTGGCGCCAATTTGCCGCTTGAGATTACGCCGGAATTTGTCCGCGATGAGATCGCCCGCGGCCGCGCCATTATTCCGAATAATATCAACCATCCGGAAAGCGAGCCGATGATTATCGGCCGCAATTTCCTGGTTAAAATTAATGGCAATATCGGCAATAGCGCCGTCTCCTCATCAATTGGCGAGGAAGTCGATAAAATGACTTGGGGTATTCGCTGGGGGGCCGACACGATTATGGATCTGTCGACCGGCAAGCATATTCATGAGACCCGCGAGTGGATCCTACGCAATTCGCCCGTGCCGATCGGCACCGTGCCGATTTATCAGGCGCTTGAGAAAGTCGACGGCAAAGCCGAGGAACTGACTTGGGAGATTTTCCGCGACACGCTGATCGAGCAGGCCGAACAGGGGGTTGATTATTTCACCATCCATGCCGGTGTATTGTTGAAATATGTGCCTCTGACAGCCGAGCGCATGACCGGCATTGTCTCGCGCGGCGGCTCGATCTTGGCTAAATGGTGCCTCGCGCATCACAAGGAAAACTTCCTCTATACGCATTTCGAAGACATTTGCGAGATTATGAAAGCCTATGATGTGGCCTTCTCGCTGGGCGACGGCCTGCGCCCCGGCTCGGTTTGGGACGCCAATGATGCGGCGCAATTGGGCGAGTTGGAAACGCTGGGCGAGCTGACCCAAATCGCCTGGCAACACGATGTGCAAGTGATGATTGAAGGCCCCGGCCATGTGCCGATGCAGCTCATTAAAGAGAATATGGACAAGCAGCTAGACTGGTGCGACGAAGCGCCTTTCTACACGCTTGGCCCGCTGACCACCGACATTGCGCCCGGCTATGACCACATCACCTCGGCCATTGGCGCGGCGCAAATCGGTTGGTATGGCACCGCCATGCTTTGCTATGTGACGCCGAAAGAGCATCTCGGCCTGCCCAATAAGGAGGATGTCAAAACCGGCATCATCACTTACAAGCTGGCCGCCCATGCCGCCGATTTGGCCAAGGGGCATCCGGGCGCGCAAATCCGCGATAATGCGCTTTCAAAAGCGCGCTTTGAGTTTCGTTGGGATGACCAGTTCAATCTGGCGCTCGACCCCGATACGGCGCGCAGCTTTCACGATGAGACCCTGCCCAAGCAATCGATGAAAGTGGCGCATTTCTGTTCCATGTGCGGGCCGCATTTCTGCTCGATGAAAATCACCCAAGACGTGCGCGACTATGCCGCCAAGCTGAATATGAAACCCGAAGAAGCGCTTGCAGCGGGCATGGCCGAAAAATCCACCGAGTTCCGTGTCGGCGGGGCAGAGGTTTATAAGAAGGTTTAGCGGTTGATATCTTAGGGCGAGACAAAAAGCGACCGCCGCGCCCTGAGACAAACGGATGGGTAACCGCCCGTTACCGACACGGCGCAAAGCCGAACGATATGATTTATAGCGGCCGCGCCGGCATGCGCATGCGTCTTCCCCGGGGTTAATTTATGGGCCAATGCGCGCATTGGTTTGACCCCGCCCTCGCAACTGCCTAGTCTATAAATCCAAGGAGATGAGTGTGGCTGAATTTGTCCCTGTTCGTCCGTTTGACATTATTGTTTTCGGTGTCACGGGCGACCTTTCAAAACTGAAATTATTGCCCGCCCTGTTTCACCGTTTTTGTGACGGGCAGGTTGATGCCAGCTCGCGCATTATCGGGATTTCGCGCACCGAAATGGACCGCGCCGCCTTTATCGATTTTGTTCAAACCGCCTGCACCGCCGCCAGCACGGAAGACATGATGCGCACCCATTGGGACGCGTTTGCTACGCTGCTGCATTATTTCGGCATGGATGCAACGGCGGATGGGGAGGTCTGGCGCGAGGTCGGCGCGTGTTTTGGTGAGGCTGCGCGCCCGCGTGTGTTTTACCTCGCCGTTGCGCCGCATCTTTATGTGCCGATTTGCGAGGCTGTGGACCGCGCCGGGTTAAAGACCGACGAAGCGCGCGTCGTATTGGAAAAACCCATCGGCTCGGATGTCGGTTCGGCGCAGCGCGTCAATGACGGCGTCAAAGCCGTGTTTGCCGAAAACCGCATTTTTCGCATGGATCATTATCTCGGCAAAGAGACGGTGCAAAATCTGCTGGTGCTGCGTTTTGCCAATATGCTGTTCGAACCGCTTTGGTCGAACCGCAATATTGATCATGTGCAAATCACTGTCGCCGAGGCGCTGGGGGTCGAGGGGCGCGACGCTTATTATGACAGCGCCGGTGCGGTGCGCGATATTATGCAGAACCATTTGCTGCAGCTTTTATGCCTCATCGCCATGGAACCGCCGCATAGGTTAGAGGCCGATAATGTCCGAACCGAAAAGATCAAAGTGCTGCAGGCTTTGAAGGGTTTTGAAGCGGCCAGTGTCAAAGACGTTACTGTGCGCGGCCAATACCAAGCCGGCCATGTCAATGATGAGGCGGTGGCCGGTTATATTGACGGCCTGCCCACCGATTTAAAAAACAGCCGCACCGAGACCTTTGCGGCGATAAAGACCGAGATTGAAAACTGGCGCTGGGCCGGTGTGCCGTTTTATCTGCGCACCGGCAAGCGCATGGCGGCGCGGCGCTCGGAAATTGTTATCCAATTCAAAACCCCGCCGCATAATCTGTTCGGCGCCGGCCAGAGCGTGCCCAATCGTTTGGTGCTGCGGCTGCAACCCGATGAGGGCGTGCGCTTGTTTATGCAAGTCAAAGAGCCGGGGCCGGGACATTTGACCTTGCGCGCCACACCGCTTGATTTGTCTTATGCGAAAAGCTTTTCGACCCTCACCTATCCCGACGCTTATGAGCGCCTGCTGATGGATGTGGTGCGCGGTAATCTGTCTTTATTTATGGGCCATGAAGAGGTTATGGCGGCTTGGCGCTGGACCGAAAATCTATTGTCGTGCTGGGACGCAGCCGATCAGCCCTTGGAATATTACAAAGCCGGCACGGATGGCCCGCTGCAAGCCGCCCTGCTGCTCGACCGCGACCAGCGCGCTTGGTGGGAGGGCGATGCGTAATGGCCACTATTGACGCATTCACCGATAAGGAAGAGGGCCTCGCCGCCATGCTGGCCATGGCGCAGGATGCGCTCAATGTTTCGGCACCGGCCAGCCTGCTGCTTTCGGGCGGCTCATCACCCGTCACTTTTTACGAGCGCCTCGGGGCCGCCGGCATGGCCGACACCATCACCACGGCGCTGGTTGATGAACGCTGGGTCGACATGGATGATGCCGGCTCCAATGCCGCTTTGGTGGCGCGGCATTTGCTGGCCGTAAGCGCGACAGCTGTGCATTTCGAAAACATGAAAACCGCCCATGCGACACCGCATGAAGCCGAGGCTGAGGTGAACGCGCTATATGAAAGCCTGCCGCGCCCGGCCTTGAGTGTGCTGGGCATGGGGCCGGATAGCCATACGGCAAGCTGGTTCGCTGAAGCGCGCGAATATGAGGCTGTGTCAACCCGCGGCCATGGCCGATTGGTCGGCGCGGTGACGGCACCGAAAAACGATATTACCGGCGCCTATCAAATGCGCATGACCATCACCGCCGATATGCTTGACCGGAGCGCGCAAGCACTGCTGCTGGTGATTGGCGAGAGCCGCCTCGATATACTGCGTTCATGCTTGGCAGCTGCGCCTTCAGCCTCGCCAATTGGCCGAGCAGCTGATATTTTGGGCGCGCGCCTGCATATTGTGGCGCTCACCGGAGACAGGACATGAATCGCGAGCTGACCCGCATCACGGAGCGCATCATCGCGCGCTCGGCCGACACACGCGCCGCCTATCTGGCCGATGTGACGGCGCGCCGCCCTGACGGGCCCAATCGTGAGGCGCTATCGGCCGGCAATAAGGCGCATGCTTTTGCTGCCTGTCCGGCGCATGATAAAAAAGCCCTGCTCGGCGGCGACTGGCCCAATATCGCCATCGTCAATGCCTATAATGATATGTTATCGGCGCACCAGCCCTATGAGCGCTATCCCGCGCTTATTCGCGACGCGGCACGGCACAACAACGCCACGGCGCAAGTGGCGGGCGGCGTGCCGGCCATGTGCGACGGCGTCACGCAAGGCCAGCCGGGCATGGAATTGTCTTTATTCTCGCGCGATATCATCGCCATGGCGACAGCGATTTCTCTATCGCATAACACATTTGACGCCGGGCTTTATCTCGGCATTTGCGACAAAATTGTCCCCGGCCTTTTGATGGGGGCGCTGCAATTCGGGCATTTGCCGGCGATTTTCGTGCCCAGCGGACCGATGGCGTCGGGCCTGCCCAATAGCGAAAAAGCCCGCATCCGCCAGCTTTATGCCGAGGGCAAAGCGAGCCGCGAGGAATTGCTGCAAGCCGAATGCGACAGCTATCACAGCGCCGGCACATGCACATTTTACGGCACCGCCAATTCCAACCAAATGCTGATGGAATTTATGGGTCTGCATATGCCGGGCGCGGCTTTTGTGCCGCCCGACACGCCCTTGCGCGATGCGCTGACCCGCGCCGCCACGGCCCGCGCCATTGCCATTTCAGCGCAAGGCGACGCCTATACGCCGCTGGCCGATGTGGTGACGGAGAAAACCATTATCAATGCCATGGTCGGGCTTTTGGCGACCGGTGGCTCGACCAATCACACGCTGCATCTACCGGCCATTGCGCGCGCAGCGGGTATTTTGATCGATTGGCAGGATTTCGAAGAGCTGTCGGCGATTGTGCCGCTCTTGGCCCGCGTTTATCCAAATGGTGGGGCCGACGTCAATCATTTTCACGCCGCAGGTGGGCTCGGTTTTATTATTGGCGAATTGCTTGCCGCCGGTCTGCTGCACGATGATGTGACAACAGTCGCGGGCGTCGGTCTTCGTGCCTACACAAATGAGCCGCGGCTCGATGGCGTGGCGCTTATCTGGCAAGACGGGGTAAAGGCGAGCGGCGATGAAGAGATTGTTGCGCCGTTTGACAAGCCATTTGACGCGCAAGGCGGCTTGCGGCTGATGCAGGGCAATCTCGGCCGCTCGATTGTAAAAACCTCGGCGGTGAAAGAAGAGCACCGTCTGGTTGAAGCCCCGGCCTATATATTTGCCGCACAAGAAGACGTCATTGAGGCCTTTGAGGCCGATCGCTTTACCGGCGACGCCGTTATTGTGCTGCGTTTTCAGGGCCCGGCCGCCAATGGCATGCCGGAATTGCACAAGCTCACCCCGGCGCTGTCGGCGCTGCTTGATAGGGGCCAAAAAGTGGCGCTGATTACTGATGGCCGCATGTCGGGGGCCTCAGGCAAAGTGCCGGCTGCCATTCATGTGACGCCGGAAGCGCAGCATGGCGGGCCGCTGGCGCAGTTGCGCGATGGCGATATTGTGCGCCTTGATTGCCATAGCGGTGAGCTCAGCGTGCGTGATGCAGATGATTTTGACACACGAGCCGCCGCGCCACCGCCGGCGGTCAATCAACGTCTCGGCCTCGGCCGCGACTTATTTTCTTCCCTGCGCCGGCTCGCCGGTTCGGCCGAGACGGGCGCATCTTTGAACAGCGAAGAGGATATCTGATGTTTCTGTTGCGGCTATTGGCGGCACACATGCGCCGGCGGCTGCTGTTTCATCACGACGCCGGATAGGCCGCCCCGGCGCATCGGCACGGCCTCGCATTATATGGATAATCACCCGCTTAACGGTGCGGAATAAGGCTTAAGCCCTTATCAAAAAGCTCCATTTATGTTAGACAAATGAATGGCGAAAGCCGTAATCAGTGACCACATCGGCGGGCTATGACACGCTCACCTCCTATTCCGATGAGAAATGAAATGACGCAAAAAAATATGTCCGTTGCCGGGCTGTCGCAGCAATTGACCGGCTATTTGGCGCTGCGAAGCAGCGACCCGCATGTCAATCCGGCGAAATTATTGGCCTATGATTTGGCTGAAAAAACCGCCACCGGCGAAGTAACGCTGGCGCAGCTGGAAAATATTCTGATGGATATTTGTAGCCGCGAAATGCATCGGCGCGGGGCCGGATTGGCGGCGCGCAGCGGGTTGAATGATTTTTCCAAATGGCAGGCCCGCACCAAAAAAGAGATTAAGCAGCGCGCCGAACAGGGCTTTGCGTCCTTCAAAAAATGGGTCGAAAGCGAGGCCATTGGCCTGGTGGTGACGGCGCACCCGACTTTTGCTCTGACGCAAGCCGCCCGCGAGGCGATTATTGCGGCGACAAAGCCGGGCCAAAAGCCGCGCCGTCTGAGCGGCGATGCCGTCATCCGCACCGCGCCGCCCAGCCTGATTGACGAGCATGGTGAAGCGCAGGCCTGTATCGGCAAAATGCATAGCGCCATTGACGCGCTGAACGCCATGATTTTGGCGCAGGCGCAAAAATCCTTTGCCGATAAATGGCAGACCCTGACCCCGCATATGGTCAGCGTCGCAAGCTGGGTCGGCTATGATTTGGACGGGCGCCGCGATATTCAATGGAGCGATACGATTCGCCTGAAATTGAGCGAAAAAGCCGCGCAATTGAAACTCTACCAAGCCGAGGCGCGCGCCATTGCCGGCGAGATGGGAAAAAACCCGACCCCATCCTTGGCGGCTTTCATCGACGCTGTCGATGC
Source organism: Alphaproteobacteria bacterium (assembly GCA_965658615.1). GTDB lineage: Bacteria > Pseudomonadota > Alphaproteobacteria > RS24 > RS24 > UBA8337. Next base: position 30,461 of record CBFHSX010000002.1, read on the forward strand.
AGCACAAGCCGTGGCCGAGGCTGAATTGGCCGCCTTTGCCGGCGATTTGGATGATAAGAAATATCTCGTCGCCGCCGCCAATTTGCTCAGCACAAGCCAGAAAAACCGCTGGACCAGCGTCGTGCCCGGCATGGCATTGCTGCAAAAAGCCATTGGCGAGAGCAAGAATAAGAAGCTGCAAATCCGCCTGTCGACGCTGCGCGCGCAAATGAAACGCTGCGGCATGGGTACGGCGGCGCTGCATTTGCGGGTCAATGCGCAGCAGGTTTTATCGGCGATGAGCGCGCATGTCGCCATCACGCCGGGCGACCGCCTGGATTCGCGCACGCTGCTGAAGCGGGTGAGCCGCTTTGCCGCACAGGCCAAGCCGGTCAAAACCAATCTTGCTGATTTGGATTTTGAGACCAGCACCGTCAATCGCCAGCTTATTTTGGCGGCGCAAATCGTCAAACATATTGACGCCGATATGCCGATCCGTTTCCTTATCGCTGAATGCGACCAAGCCAGTATTGTGCTCAGCGCGCTGGCCATGGCGCGCTATTATGGGGTTGCTGAGCGGCTCGATATTTCGCCGCTTTTCGAGACCTCGAAAGCGCTGCGTAATGGTGGTCGTGTAGTGGCGCAAATGCTCGAGCAGGACACTTATCGTGAACATGTGAAGATGCGCGGTGTCATTGCCATCCAGACCGGTTTTTCCGATGCCGGCCGCTTTATGGGCCAAGTGCCCGCTGTGCTGGCGATTGAACGGCTGCAATCGCATTTGGCGGCCGCCATTGACGAAAGCGGGCTGAATGATGTGCGCGCCGTGATTTTCAACACGCATGGCGAAAGCGCCGGTCGCGGCGGCCATCCGGGCTCACTGACCGAGCGCATGGACTATATTATGAGCCCATGGGTGTTTAACCGTTTTGCCGAGCGGCGCATCCCGCTGACGCATGAGTTCAGCTTCCAAGGCGGTGACGGCTATTTATGGTTCGCCAATCAAGAGCTGGCCGATGCCGGTCTGATGCAGCTTTTCAATGCCCGCTTTAAAGATAGAAGCGCGGCCGAGAGCGACCCGTTTTACGCCGATGCGGATTTTATTTGGGACTTTTACAATGAAGTCATCAACCAGCAGGACAGCCTGTATAATGATGCTGATTACCGCTTTTTATTGAGCGGATTTGCGCGCAATTATCTGATCGCATCCGGCTCGCGGCCGGAAATTCGCCAAGCCAGCGAACCGCTATCGCAAAGCACTTTCACGCCGCGGCGTATCCGCGCCATCCCGCATAATGCGCTGCTGCAGCAATTATCCGTGCCGACCAATATTCATTTCGGGCTGGGTCGCGCCGGTAATATCGACCCTGACCGCTTCCGCACCGTGTTTTCCAGCTCGACGCGCGGGCGCACCATATTATCCATGGTGCAGCAAGTTTGGGCGCGCACGCATTTGCAAATCATGACCGCCTATGGCGATGTGCAGGATCCGAATTTTTGGATTTCGCGCGCCTTGGCGCATCATGAAGATGCCGATAATTGGACCTATCGTGTGGTGGCGCATAATCTGTATCAGCGCAATGCCAATGCACAATTGCGGCAATTGATTTACCGCCTGCGCGCCGATGGCGAAATTTTCGCCCGGCTGATGGCAACAATTAATATGCCGATTGAATTGCGTTTGGGAGAGCAAACCGATGACAGCACGCATCACCAAATCCTGTGCCATGCCATTCGTCTGGCGGTGATGATGCACGCGCAAGCCCAAGCCGCCACCCTGCCGGTCAATGCGCCGCCCGGTGCTACGCGCGGCGAGATTATGGAAAAAATGTGCCGCCATGAATTGGGACCGGTGCTGGAAGTGTTGCACGACACTTATCCGGACGGGGCCGAGCATGGCGATTGGTCAAAAGAGCTGAAGGAAAGCGGCAGCGATAAAAACGCCGCCCCCGCTGTCAGCCAGCGCACTATTGCCGCGCTGGAGGATTGCCAGCGTCTGGTGAAACTGACCAGTATCGGCCTGATGCAGGCGCATAATGCCTATGGTTAGAAGCTTGGCGGCTAAAAGCTTGGCGGCGAAAAGATTGGGCCGCGCCTAAAGCGCCAGCAAAAGCGGATTTTCGATATAATCGGCCAATGTCGCCAGAAAACGTGCGCCGACCGCGCCGTCAATGGCACGGTGGTCGCAAGATAATGTCACGCGCATAATTTTCTGCTCAACCATCTCGCCATTGACCTTTTGCCATTCCGAGGATAGCCCGCCAACCGCCAGAATAGCGGCTTGCGGCGGGTTGATGACGGCGGTGAATTGGTCAATGCCGAACATGCCGAGATTGGAAACCGAAAACGAGCCGCCTTCATATTCAGACGGCTTTAGGCGTTTTTCAGCCGCGCGGGCCGCCAAATCCTTAATCTCGGCGGCAATGGCCCGGATCGGTTTGTCGTCACAAGCCGTGACAATCGGCGTGATTAACCCCTCAGGCAGGGCCACGGCAACGCCGATATCGGCATGATGGTGCTGCAGAATAGCGTCGCCGGCAAAAGAGACATTGACCTCGGGCACATCCATCAGCGCCAGACCGCAAGCCCGCACCAATAAATCATTAAGCGAAATCTTCTCACCGCTGGCCGCCAAAGCCTCATTAATGCTGGCGCGATAAGCGATGAGCGCGTCCATGGGCAGGGCGCGGGTGAGATAAAAATGCGGCAATTGCTGCATGGATTGCGTCAAGCGCGTGGCAATCGCTCCGCGCATGCCGTCCAGCGGCACCTCGTCATAGCTGTCTTTATGATAATAGGCCCGTGCATCGGGTAGCGCCGGCATAATGCCCGCATGCAGGCCAGCGCCAGTCGCCGCTTGCGGCGCTGCAGCCGACGCAGCGGCTTTAGGGGCCGCTTGTCCGACCGATGCCGGATTGGCAATGGCGGCTTCAATATCGCGTTTGATGATACGCCCATGCGGGCCGCTGCCGGTCAGCAAGGCCAGATCAAGCCCTGCCTCACGCGCCATATGCCGCGCCAAAGGCGAGGCAATAAGTCGATTAGCCCCGCTCATTAGCCGCCCTCGCGCCAATAACAAACCCGCTTCGCCGCATCGATAATTTGGTCATTTTGCGGCAGCGCCAGTTTTTCAAGATTTTCGGCATAAGGCATCGGCACATCAACGCCGTTGACGGCTTCAATCGGCGCGTCGAGCGCGTCGAAAGCGTGGCGTTGCACTTGCGCCGCCAATTCCGAACCGATCGAGCAGACCGGCCAGCCTTCTTCAACTGTCACCATGCGACCGGTTTTTTGTACCGAGGCAATGACTGTGGCGGTATCGAGCGGGCGCAGACTGCGCAGATCGATAACCTCCGCATCAATGCCGATTTCGGCCAATTGCGCCGCCGCCTCAAGACAGAAAGACACACCGCGCGCATAAGCGACCAGCGTCACATCATTACCCGGACGCGCAATGCGGGCGCGACCAATCGGCAACACATAATCCTCATAATCGGGCACGGAACCGGTATCGGCGTAAAGCAGCTCATGTTCCAGAAAAACCACCGGATTGGGGTCACGAATAGCGGCTTTCAACAACCCTTTGGCTTCGGTCGCGGTGGACGGGGCCAAGACGATCAAGCCCGGCACATGCGCATACCAGCTGGAATAATCCTGGCTGTGCTGCGCCGCCACACGCGAGGCCACGCCATTCGGCCCGCGAAACACGATGGGGCACGAAATTTGGCCGCCCGACATGTAACGTGTCTTGGCGGCGCTATTGATGATCTGGTCAATGGCCTGCATGGCGAAATTAAAGGTCATAAATTCGACCACCGGCTTCAGACCGGCAAACGCCGCCCCGACACCCAGACCGGCAATGGCGTGTTCAGTAATCGGTGTATCAATGACACGCTTCGGGCCAAACTCATCAAGCAGGCCTTGCGTGACCTTATAGGCGCCCTGATATTCGCCGACTTCCTCGCCCATAATAAAGACGTCACCATCGCGGCGCATTTCCTCGGCCAGCGCATCGCGCAATGCCTCGCGCATGGCGATGTCGCGATGCGGCGTGTCGGCCGGCAGTTCAATATCGGCCGCGGCCGGTGCAGCTGTTTCAACCGGTGTCGGTTCAATAGCTATTTCAGCCGGCGCTTCAGCCTGAGCGTCATCAGCGCCGCCCTCATCAGCCTTGCCCTTATCAGCACCGCCTTCATCAGCGAGTGCTGCGTCAACTGCGCTGGCATCCTCGCCCTCATCAGCACCGCCTTCATCAGCGAGTGCTGCGTCAACTGCGCTGGCATCCTCGCCCTCATCGAGCAACACGGCGATCGGCTTATTGACGTCAATTTGGTCGGGCCCGGCCTCGAACAGGATTTTGCCGATGACACCGTCATCAATCGCTTCCAATTCGACGATTGCCTTATCGGTTTCGATCTCGGCCAGAATATCGCCCGAGCTTACGGTTTCGTTTTCGCCGACCAACCATTGCGCGATTTTACCGCTCTCCATGGTGGGCGACAGCGCCGGCATAAGAATTTTAACAGCCATGCTACATCCCCTCCCGCGGCGCCAGAATATCGCGCATCAGCTCGCTTTCCGGCGGCAGCGCGCTATCAAGGCCGAAATCCACGGCTTTTTCAATCTGCTCTTTAATATCGGCTTGGCGTTGCTTCAGCTCGTCTTCGCTGATCAGCTTGCGGTCCAGCAGACGCGCTTCCAACACTTTGATCGGGTCAGTTTCGGCGCGCACCTTATCGACTTCTTCACGCTTTCTATATTTCGCCGGATCCGACATGGAATGGCCGCGATAGCGATAGGTCAGCATTTCGAGAATATACGGGCCCTTGCCGCTACGCACATAATCGGCCGCTTTCAGCCCGGCCTCGAACACGGCTTCGACATCCATGCCGTCAACCTGTTCGCCGGGGATATCAAAGCTCAAGCCGCGATGCGATAAATCGGTTTGCGACGAGGCGCGCTCAATCGAGGTACCCATGGCGTAGCGATTATTCTCAATCACATAAAGACAAGGCAGGTTCCACAATTTGGCCATGTTGAAAGCCTCGTAAACCTGCCCCTGATTGGCCGCGCCGTCACCGAAATACACAAAAGAGATATTGTCATTATCGCGATATTGATTGGCGAAAGCCAGCCCGGTGCCGAGCGGCACTTGCGCGCCGACAATACCATGGCCGCCATAAAATTGTTCTTCGACCGAGAACATGTGCATGGAGCCGCCCTTGCCTTTGGAATAGCCGTCAATGCGGCCGGTCAGCTCGGCCATGACGCGGCCCGCATCCATGCCGCAAGCCAGCATATGCGCATGGTCGCGATAGCCGGTGATAACTTGATCACCCTTTTGCGACGCCGCTTGCAAGCCCACGACAACAGCCTCTTGGCCGATATAAAGATGGCAGAAACCGCCAATTTGGCCCATGGCATAAACCTGCCCGCAGCGCTCTTCAAAGCGACGGATCAGCGCCATATCGTTCCACATCGTGATAAGTTGTTCGGCCGAAAGAGCCGAATTTTTAGATTTTTTCGCCGCCATAATTCCCTCACAGCTAGCATGACATATGCCTCTATATGTGCCCGATGCGTATCGCAAAGCCAGCGAAAAACGGGCCATGACAAAAAACGCACAATAATAAGTCGCAAGACGCCAAACGGGTAATTTTCCATCGTTTGACGCGAATGGGGTTGCAATAAATTACACAAGCCTACCCTGCGCCATAAGGCACAGAGCCGATAAATGACAGATTTTCGGCAGATAGGGGCTTAGACGCCGAGATCTACTTCAAGATGCGAGATCGCATTAACGAAATTGCTCGGCGCATGGGCTTGTTTACCGGTCCATTTTACATCGGGGAAGCGGTCGAGAATGCGTTTATAGGCGGTCTCGAGCTGCATATTGGCGATGCGCTGGCCGAGGCAGACATGCGCGCCGGTGCCAAACGCCAAATGATCGGCCGTGTTATTACGGTGCATATCCATCTTATCGGGATCGGCAAACACATCCGGGTCACGATTGGCCGCGCCATAATACATAATCACTTTTTCGCCGGGCAGGATTTGCTGGCCCGAAAATTCGGCTTCCGCCGTCGCCGTGCGCCGCATATACATCACCGGCGAGACAAGACGCAGCGCCTCGGGCACCATTTTTTCAACCAAAGCCGGATCGTCCAACAGCATTTGTTTTTGGTCGTCAAATTGTGTCAGCAGACGCATTGTGCCCGAAAGCGAATTGCGCGTCGTATCATTGCCGGCAAAAATAATCAGCAACCACGAGCCGTCCAGATAAGACTGGTCCATCGGCTCGCCATCCACCTCGGTCGTGGCAATCACCGTCAGCAAATCATCGCGCGGGTTTTTGCGCCGGTCTTCCAGCACTTTTTGCCCATAGCGGAACATTTGCCGGATATTCCAAAGAAACTTCATAATGAATAAGGGCGACACATTGGCGTTCGGGTCGGAAATAATATATTGCGCATTTTCCAGATAATGCATCCAGCGCACAATGCTGGGGCGGTCTTTTTCGTCAATGCCCAACATTTCGCAAAGCGTATACATGGGCAACCATTCGGAAAAATTCGTCACCATATCCACCTTGCCGTCATTCTTCTTGGCAATGGCTTCCATATTATCGAGCAGGCGATCCACCTCGCCCTCCACGCGGGCTTGCAAATGCGCGATATATTGCGGCGTGAAAAACGGCCGATGCGCCATACGCAGCGGAATATGGAAGGGTTGGTCCATATTGATCATCGAATCAAGCGATGCGCCGCGCAGCCGCAAAGGCGCTTTTTGCTTGGCGCTATAGCCCATCAGAATACCGCCTTGGCCGGACGAAAAGGTTTTATTGTCGAGGTCGCAATTTTTGACATCCTCATAGCGCGAGAGCGACCAAAAGCCTGCCACATCCGTCGTCGCAGGCGGCTGCCACCATGCTACCGGCGCTTTTTCGCGCAACGTGTGAAAATATTCATAAGGCTGGCCGTGTTCGGCAAAAGCCATAATATCCATCAGGTCAAAACCTTCAGGTGTCTCATATTTAATATGCGGCGGGCGATAGCTATTATCTTCCGGCTGAATAGTGCGTGACAGCGCTTGCATAGAACATCCTCAAAATTTCATTAACCCTTATGGATTATAGGCCAAGCCGGTGGCAGGGCAAGGGGCGGGTAGCCGCAGGGGCTAAAGTGCCAAAAAGCCAAGCATTGCGGTCGCGCCCATCAGATAGGCACCGGGCAGGCGGATGAGCAATTTATGACCCGAAAGGCTCAGTCCGATAAACAGGGCCGCGCCCAGCGCGTTCATGACGAGCACCGGTTGCACCGTCAAGGCCGCGCCGGGGATGAAGGCCGCATAGGCCAGCGTCGCGCCGCCGACCACCAGCATAATGGTGAACATATCCCACGACACCGTGCTCAGCGTCACAGTCGTCTCAGGCAAGCCGGCTTTGCGAATTTCGCCGAGATAAAGACGACGCCCGTAAACGCCATGGAAAAAAGCGCCCAAAAAAGCCACAGCCGCGGCCGCGATGAAAAGCCAAAATGCCATATCAGACCCCCTCAAATGTCCTGTGATCGATTGTGACAAGAAATCCGCCCTTGGCAAGTTTGGTTTTGCTTGAAAGCGCCAAAGAAGCCGTTATAAATGCCGTCGCAGGAGAGGTGCCGGACGCTATAAGCACTTATCGAGCGAAAGCGAGATTTAGTGCGCCTAGCGCAAAAATGTCCGATACTTTTTTACCCGCAGGAGAGGTGCCGGAGTGGTTGAACGGGGCGGTCTCGAAAACCGTTGTGCGCGCAAGCGTACCGAGGGTTCGAATCCCTCTCTCTCCGCCGGTATAAGCACCTGCCAGCTTGCTGGCTTTGGTGCGCCTTCCGCCAGCGCAGTGAGCCAAGCGAACGCAGTCGGCCTGTATAAGCACCTGCCAGCTTGCCCCCACTTGCCCTCGGAAACGGAGTTGTCTAACCTATCCACAAAAATAGGGGTGCGACCATGCAAGATTTCACAGATAAAGTCGCGGTTATTACAGGCGGGGCCAATGGTATCGGCTTCGATATTGCGAAGGCTTTGACCACCGAAGGGGCGCATGTCGTGATTGCCGATCTCGCGCAGAGCGAATGTGATGCGGCGGCCGACCAAATTGCGTCGCAAGGCGGAACTGCCATGGCGCATAAATGCGATGTCACGCAAGAAAGTGAAATTGCGGACTTAGCCGACGCAGCATGGGAACGCTTCGGCCATGTCGATTTGTTGTTCAATAATGCCGGTGTCGGTGCCGGGGTGACACCGGCGGTAAAGATGAGCGATGCAGATTTGCGTTGGATTTTTGAAGTAAATTTTTTCGGCAATTGGAATGCCTGTATGCATTTCACTCGCCGTTTCATCGAGCAAGGCTCTGAGGCGCATATTTGCAATACGGCTTCAGAAAATTCGATCGGCTGGCCGACCCCCTATATGGCCGGCTATAACGCCTCAAAAGCTGCTGTTCTTGGCTATACCGGCATGTTGCGCATGGAATTGCCCGACCATGTCAGCATCTCGCTTTTGTGCCCCGGCTGGACGCAGACCGATATTGGACGCTCGGGCACGCGGCGGCAGGAGAAATTTGGCGGGCCGAAACCGGCCGGCCCGAGCTTTCCCACCGAGGGCGAGATAACCCCCTATCCGGTCGATACGGTTGGCAAGCACACGCTGGCGCAGATTAAAGAAGGGGCATTTTATATTTTTCCGCATTACGCAGCGCGGCATTTGGCTGAGGAACGTAATGATGAAATTATCACGGCGTTTGATGCGCAAACAACGCACACAGCCGATTGGAAGAAACACGATACTCGGTCGTTTTTTGAGGCGATGCAGGCGGCGCGACGCGCCAAAAAGGATTAACCGTCGGCCTGCTCTTCTTCACGTTTTTTCTCTGCCAGGCGGCGTTCAATAGAGCGAATCCAGCGAAACGCATCCTTGGCAATATCGTCATCATCACCGGCTTTGCGGAAGGCTTTAATGGCGGCTTCATATTTTTCAATCCGCGCGCGCGCAATGCCGAGCAACAAATACGTATTGGCCTCATCTTCAAGGCCACCTTTTTTCAGGGCTTTTTCCAGCGCGCTTTCGGCTTTGCCCCATTCTTCATCCTGCAAATAGGATTGGGCCAATTGCTCGTAAAACTTGCCCTTATCGGATTTCTCAGCCGCTATGGTCAGCGGTGGGATAGATTTCGACCATTCGCGCGAATGCATATAAGCCTGCGCCAGCAATTCGTAATTTTTCTCAGTCTTCTCAATCGAGCCATCATCCATGCCCGTTTGCAAGATCTCAGCCGCTTTAATCGGCACATCATGATAAAGATAGAGCTGCGCCATGCTGGCCAGCTCTTTTGACGAGGTCAGCATGCCCTGCGTATGCATGGCGCGCTGCGACACAAAGGCCAAATCTTCTTCATTCACCTCATAATAAATCGCCGTCAGCTGCTGCCAGAACACTTTAACGCCGGGCCAACGCTCGGCCGCATCCTCTAATATGGGCCGCGCCTCTTTGTAGCGGTCTTCTTGCAACAGAACGGCCAGCAGCACGCGCACCCAGGTTTGCTTCGGCTCTTCGACCAAGCTCAGCGCTTTGCGCACATCGCGTTCGGCCTCAGCATATTCTTCCAGCAGCAAATGCACTTGCGATTTAAAGCCATACACATCGGCCGGCACATCGCCCTCAAAATTGGCGAACCAACGCTCCAGCAATTGCAGCGATTTACGCGGCTGGTCATCGGCTAAGCTCAATTGGGCCAAATTATAAGTCAGATCATTGACCACACGCGGCGGCAGATCACCCGTGGCAATGGCGCGCTCAAAAAACACCACGGTGTTTTTATAATCACCCTTGGCGGCATAAACAAAACCGGTGGTCTGAATGGCCACGGCTTTTTCATAGGGCTTGAAGCGCTCGCCATTTATGACGTTTTGCAGCGGCAGCAGCGCTTCGTCATATTTTTCTTCGGACATCAGATTTTGCGCTTCTTCAATGCGCGCAAACGCTGCCTTGCCCAAAACTTCAGAGCGGCGCGTTTTCGGTTTTTTCTTTTTTTCTTCCTTGGCGGCTTGCGCTTCAGCCATATGCCATTGCGCCGGCCCGACGGGCAGCGCAAAAAGACCTGTGGCAATCAGAAATACGGCAAGTTTTTTCATCGCTTCATATCCTTTTGCATCAGCCTATTTGGCGATCTGGAAACTGACCATTTGACGAACGCCATAGCGGATCGCCGGTTTACCGTTTTCAACCATTGGACGGTATTTCCATTTTTTTACGGCATTAATCGCCGAGCGGTCAAATGTGCCCTTCGGGTCGCTATCGATCACCACCGGATCCATAGCTTGGCCGATTTCGTCAATGGCGAATTCCAGCAGCACCCAGCCCTCAATACCGCGCGACAGGGCGCGGCTCGGATAGCGCGGCAATACACGCACAATGGCCAGCGCATCGCCATCCACCGGCGCGTCCAAATTCATGCCGGCCATATCAAAGCCGCTCAAATCGGCGCTCATCGAGGCTTTATCGACATTCGGGCGCGAGGTTTGCGTCAGCTTGGGCGGCGGCGGTGGCTCGTCAGGCTGTTGCTGGCTCGGGCGTTTCAGCGCCCGGTCTTTTGTGTTCATTTCTTCGTCGCGCTCGACGCGGACAAAATCAATGCCGATCGATTCAAGCTCTTTTTCGATCTCGTAATCCTGCCCCGTCACCAGCACCTTCATGGTCAAAAACAGCGCCATCGTCGTGATGACGGCGAGACCCGAAGAAGCGACAAGGCGCATATGGACCGGCAGATTGCGCATTATTTTTCTTCCGCCGCGATAGAAATGGAACCGACGCCGGCGAGACGCACTTGGTCCATAATCTCGACCAGCGTACCGGTTTGGGCATCTTTATCGGCTTGGATAACGGCGCCGCCTTGCGGGTTTTCCGCATGCAGACGTTCGACATTGGCGCGTACAGCCGCCAGGTCGACCTGACGGCGATTGATCCAAACTTCATTATTGTCACGAATGGCGATCAGAATACCGACACGCGATTGCTTGACCGCTGTTTCGGCATCCGGTCGCGTTACATCAATACCGCTTTCTTTCACGAAAGTGGCGGTCACAATGAAGAAAATCAGCATGATGAAGACAATGTCGAGCATTGGCGTCATATCGATCGCTGTATCTTCTTCCTGGCGTGAATGTCTGCGTCGCATAGTTTTCTCCTTGGGGCTTAACGCCCCGTCATGCGCCTAATCGGCCAATTCCAATTCATCTTCCAATTGCTCGACCGACCATTCGGCCTTGCGTTCGAGACTATTGGTAAAAAACAGACCCGATAGCGCCACCACCATACCGGCCATGGTCGGCAGCGTGGCTTTTGAGATGCCCGACGCCATGGCGCGGGCATTGCCCGAACCGGTGACGGCCATCACATCAAACACTTCCACCATGCCGGTTACCGTGCCCAACAGACCGAGAAACGGCGCCAAGGCAACCAATACTTTAATATAAGACAGATTGGCAGTGGCCTTGATTTTGGCGTCTGAAATAATCATCTCACGAATCCGGTGCGCCGCCCAGCTTTTATGCTCTTTGCGTGCGCCCCATTCGGCCAGCCGCTGCGCTTTCAGCGCTTTAAACTCGCCGCGGAAATAGCTGTAACGCTCATAAATCAGGCCCCACAAAACCAGCGTGGACAGCATGATAATGACCAGCACATCGCCACCCAATTCGAGGAAGTCGCGCACACCGCGTACCGCCTCAAACGGGTTCAGAAACAGCCAGATGATATCGCTGAATTCCATGCCTTACGGCTCCGCTATTTCTTCTCAGCATGCGCGGCAATCATACCGGCAGCCTGCTCTTCGAGAATTTGCACGATTTCACGCGAGCGTGTGGCAGCAACCGAATGCAAGAGCAGGATCGGAATCGCCACAACAAGACCCAGCACCGTGGTGATCAAGGCTTGTGAAATACCACCTGCCATCAGCTTCGGGTCTCCCGTGCCAAACAACGTAATTGCTTGGAAGGTCAGGATCATACCCGTCACCGTGCCCAACAGACCCATAAGCGGGGCCACACCGGACAGCAATTTCATCAGCGACAGGTTTTTCTCCAGCGCCGGCATTTCTTTCAAAATCGCATCATCCAGTTTCAGCTCCAGCACTTCCACATCAGCCGATTGGTTTGACTGATAGGCAGCCCAGACACGGCCCAGCGGCGAATCGCCGGCGGCTTGGCCTTCGGCCAGCTGTTTTTTCACTGTCCGCGCCGTCAGCGTCAGGCGGGTAATGCGCTCCAGCGCAACACCGACACCAAAGAAGCCGAGGATGATAATAATGTAACCGACAAGACCACCTTGATTGATACGCTCAAACAGGGTCGGCATTTGCAAGAACAGGTTCAAAATCGCACCACGCGACGGGTCAACCGGGGCAGCAACCAATGTGCCCGGCGCGCCGTCCAACAGCGTGTCAGCCGCATCGCCGAAACGTGCCGGCGGTTGGCGACCCAAATCGGCAAAACGACCATTGCCGGCATAACGGACAAAATTGCCGTCTGCCAGAGCCGTAAACGGACCGACGCGCGTCACTTGTGCGTCGCGGATCGAGCCGTCCAGATTGACCACTTCGCCGGCGAAAGTTTTCACTTCGCCTTGCGCCGTCATTTCTTGTTGCAGGGTGAACCACAGCAATTCGAGCTGGTCCATGGCCGGCAGACCCTTGGTCTTGGCCAGAACACCCAGCGGCTCGCCACGGCCCGGCAATTCACCGGAAATGGCGCTTTCTTCAACTTGCGCTTTGGTTTCACCGGCCACTTGGCGGACAATACCGAATAATTCGCCGAACACGCCAAGGCGTTCATTCAGCAAGCCTTCAAGCTCGGCCAGTTTCAGCTCGTTTTCAGAGAAATCTTTTTCCAGACGCTCGGAGCGGGCTTCTTCGCGCTTAATGGCGTTTTGCGTGCGCGTCAGCAGGCTTTTCTGCTGGTTGCGGTTTTTGCGAAACTCCGCTTCGCGGGCGGCAAAATCAGCATTGTCGCGCACGCGGCCTTGGCGCACTTGTTCGAGCAATTGCTGCAGGGTCACTTCATCGGCGTCTGCCACTTGTGCCGCATTTTGCGCTTGCGCCGGAGCGAAAGCGGTAACACCCAGAGCCATAGCGAGGCTAAAAGCTGCGAGTTTATTGTTCATAGTCGTCAACATGGTCATGCCCCCTATTGGCCGATCATCACCGGCACGACCATCAGGTCAGGTGCCGCTTGTTGTTTGGCGATACGCAAAGCTGAGCGCAATTCGGTGTCGAAATCGCCGTCCAGATCGGTGAAGCTTTTGCTGGTTGTATTCCAAGCGCCGCTTTCTGCGCCATCCAGCGTCTGATAGACCAGCGCGACACGGCCAATGCGCAAAAACGCAACCGTGCGCTCTTCGCCATTAATGTCCATTTGGCCTTCATAGGCTTCAATGGTGCGGCCATATTCGTTTTCGATTTCATAGGCTTCGAGGATGAGACGATATTTTTCGGCCGGATTGGCGTCGGAGCGGTCCATCAAAGCGCGCAGATTTTGTACACGGGCCCTGCGCTCATCGATGAGGAACGGAACATCCAAGTCGACAAAGGCCTCCAGCGCGTCGATCATGCGGAACATGAGCGGCACAATGGTCCGGTCAACATTGGTTACATCTTCGATTTGTTGGCGAATCGATACCATCTCGGCTTTTTGCGCCGTGATGAGTTTCTCCAATTGCGCGTTATATTCGCGCAGAGATGCCAATTGTTTGAGCGCGGCGCGGTAATCGCGTGTCAGCGTGTCGGTTTCATCGTCCAACGCATCGATACGTTGCTGTGATGCTTTACCGTCAGATGTCGCGGCCTGCGCAACTTGCGTCACATTATCTAAAGATTGTGCCTTGGCCGGCTGTCCAGCCAGCGCCAATACGGCAATAAACGCAGAAAATAAGCCAATGATTTTCATGGCATCCCCCTAAAAAGGTCGTGTCTCCCTCAGATGGCACTCTCCCTTTAATAGGGTGTCACTGAGGCCGTTGGTTTGTTTAATCAATGCTATCCCCAAAATCAAACGGAATCTCGGCTTTCCGTTATAAAAAACGTGAAATGACAGAAAAAATGGAATAAGTCGCTTTGTTTCCATGTTGTCGGCATGTTTTTAGATATTTGTGACCGCTTGGACCGCATTTTTCGGCTCGCTTGTGTTTTCGCCCCTCCCAGCTAGAATGGCCGACAAACTCAGAGAGGACATATTATGCGCGCATTGATGGTTTCGGATTTATTGCCCGATTTCGGCGGCGTTGCCTTGCGTGATATGGCCGAGCCGCAAGTCGGCGCCGGTGATGTCCTGATTAAAGTCGAAGCGGCTGCGCTGGGGTTTCCTGACCTCTTAATGACGCATGGCGGCTATCAGCACAAACCGCCTTTGCCTTTTGTGCCGGGCATGGAATTGGCCGGTGAAATTATCGCCATGGGCGCAAATGTCAGCGGCCTGAAGCCCGGCGATAAGGTGGTCAGCAGCGGTATTGGCGGTTTTGCCGAGATGTTTTGCGCCGCCGCCGACCGGGTGCGTAAATTGCCCGATAATATGAGCACCGCTGAAGGCGCCGCTTTCGGCTCGGCCTATCTGACGGCTTATGTATCGCTGGTGCGCCGCGGCATGCTGGCAAAAGGTGAATGGCTTTTGGTGCATGGCGCAGCAGGCGGTGTCGGTCTGGCCGCCATTGATCTGGGCAAGCAATTGGGTGCGAAAATTATTGCCACCGCCTCCAAGGACGAAAAACTGGCCGCCATTGATAAGGCTTTTGCGCCCGACGCGCTGATCAATGTCAATGACGGGTTTCGTGAAAGGGTCAAGGACCTGACCGGCGGCGGCGCAGATGTGATTTATGACCCGGTCGGCGGCGATGTGTTTGACGAAAGCGTGCGCTGCATTGCTTGGGGCGGGCGGCTTTTGGTCGTCGGCTTTGCCAATGGCCGTATTCCTCAAATTTCGGTCAATATGCCGCTGATTAAGGGTTTTTCCGTGGTCGGTGTGCGGGCCGGTGAATATGGCCGCCGCGACCCCATAAAAGGCGCCGAAAACCAAGAGGTGATTTGGGCGATGGCAGCGAAAGGACAATTGCGCCCGCATGTGCATGCCATTGTGCCGCTATCTGAATGGCGCGAGGCCTTTGATATGATGCAAGCGCGCGATATTGTCGGGCGCGTCATTATTGATCCGCAAGCCTGATCAACAGGGCAAAAAAACCGCCGCTTTTTTAAGTGATTTGCCGCTTGACACCGGGCTTTTGGCTTGTATATTCGCCGCTCAAGCCAGCAGGGGCGGTTTTTTGCCCGCAACGCTTGGTTTTATTGGATAAACGCCCTTTGGGCATGACTGGATTGATACCATGTATGCAGTAATTCGCACCGGTGGCAAACAATATCGCGTCAACAAAGACGATGTGATTGCGATCGAAAAGCTCGACGGCAAAGCCGGCGATAAGGTTAAATTTGACGATATTTTGATGCTGGGCGAAGACGGCAAAGAGCCGAAAATCGGCGAGCCGACCGTCAAAGGTGCCAGCGTTACGGCAGAAGTGCTGGAACAAGGCCGTGCCGATAAAATCTCGGTCATCAAATTCCGTCGTCGTAAAAACTACCACCGTAATAAAGGCCATCGTCAACATGAGACGGTGCTGAAAATTACCGATATTTCGGCCAAGGCCGCCGCCAAAAAGGCAGCGCCGAAAGCTGAAGAAGCGGCAAGCGAGGAGTAAGGATAAATGGCTCATAAAAAGGCAGGCGGTTCATCCCGTAACGGTCGCGACTCAGCCGGTCGCCGCCTTGGTGTCAAAAAATTCGGTGGCGAGCATGTCATTCCGGGCAATATCATTATCCGCCAGCGCGGTACCAAATGGCACCCGGGCGATAATGTCGGCATGGGCAAAGACCACACGATTTTTGCCGTCACGGAAGGCAATGTGACGTTTAAAGAAGCCCGCGGTGGCCGCACGGTTGTTTCCGTTGCCCCATTGGCTGACGCTGCTGAATAGCGGGACTTGCTGACCCCGCATGGGGTCACGATAAAAAGGGAGATGGCCCCAACCGGCCCTCTCCCTTTTTTATTTCGCACTTTATTCTTTCCGGCAAAACCGGTTATTTTGAGCGCAGGGACGCATTATGAAATTTCTCGACCAAGCCAAAGTCTATATTCGCTCCGGTGACGGTGGTGCCGGTTGCGTGTCATTTCGGCGCGAGAAATATGTCGAATTTGGCGGCCCCGATGGCGGCGATGGCGGGCGTGGCGGCGATGTGATTGCCGAATGCGTCGACGGGCTTAACACACTGATCGATTATCGCTACCGCCAGCATTTCAAAGCCGGCACGGGCGTGCACGGCATGGGCCGCAACCGCACCGGTGCAGACGGTTTTGACAAAGTTTTGAAAGTGCCGGTCGGCACGCAAATTTTCGCCGAAGACAATGAAACCCTGCTCGCCGATTTGACCGAGATCGGTCAAGAGGTTGTGCTGGCCAAGGGCGGCAATGGCGGTTTTGGCAATGCGCGCTTTAAAGGCCCGTCCAATCAAGCCCCGCGCCATGCCAATCCCGGCCTTGAAGGTCGCGATGCGTGGGTCTGGCTGCGCCTCAAACTGATCGCCGATATCGGCCTTTTGGGTTTGCCCAATGCCGGCAAATCAACGCTTTTGTCGAGTGTCAGTCGCGCGCGGCCGAAAATTGCCGATTATCCCTTCACCACATTGCACCCTAATCTGGGTGTGGTTGGCGCGCCCGACCGTAAATCGGGCCGCGAATTTGTCATGGCCGATATTCCGGGGCTGATTGAGGGGGCGGCCGATGGCGCCGGTCTGGGGCATCGCTTCCTCGGCCATGTCGAGCGCTGCGCCGCGCTTTTGCACCTTATCGATGTGACACAAGATAATCTGGCCGAGGCCTATTTGACTATTCGCAATGAATTGGCGGCCTATGATGACGCCATGGTCGCAAAACCCGAACTGGTGGCGCTGACCAAATGCGATGCGCTGACGCCTGAATTGGTAGCCGATCAAAAAGCGCAAATCGAGCATGTCGTCAAAGGCGAAATTATCGAGATTTCCTCGGTCAGTGGCGACGGTCTGCAATATCTCTACGACCGGCTGCTGGCCATGATTGATGCCGACACACAAGCCAATGCCGCAGCCAATGCGACGGCCGGGGCGGGCTGGCATCCTTTGCGCGAGGGCGAGTAATGCGCGGCGCGGTCGACAAGGCAAAATTGCTGGTTGTGAAAACCGGTTCCTCGCTGCTGCTTGATGGCGAGGCGCTCAATCGGGCCTGGCTGGATGCGCTGGCCGCTGATCTGGCGACTTTGCGCGCCGCCGGGCAAGAGGTCATTATTGTCACATCGGGGGCGGTGGCGCTGGGCTGCGCCGCTTTAGGGCTGCAGCGCGCCAGCCTCAGCCTGGCCGAAACACAAGCCGCGGCCGCCAATGGACAAATCGCTCTGCTGCGCGGCTGGCAGGAAGCGCTGGGCGCGCAAGGCCTGCAAACCGCGCAAATTTTGTTGACGGCCGAGGATACGGAGCAAAGACGCCGCTATCTCAATGCGCGGCAAACCATTCGCGCACTGCTGGATATTGGCGTCGTGCCGGTGATCAATGAAAATGACACAGTGGCGACGCAAGAATTGCGCTATGGCGATAATGACCGGCTGGCGGCGCGTGTGGCGGCCATGGTATCGGCCGATTGTCTGTTGCTCCTATCCGATATTGACGGGCTGTATAGCGCCAATCCGAGCGAGCAAGCCGATGCCGCTTTTATCGACCGGATTGACAGAATTACCCCCGAAATTGAGGCCATGGCGGGCGGCACAGGCAGCGCCCATGGCTCGGGCGGCATGGTAACGAAACTACAAGCGGCGCAAATCGCGCAAAGCGCCGGCTGCCATATGGTGCTGGCCAGTGGCCGCGCGCTGAACCCGATTGCCGCGCTGAAAAACGGCGCCCGCGCCAGCCTGTTTGCAGCGCATGACAGCCCGTTAAAAGCCCGCAAAAATTGGATCGCCCACACGCTGCACCCCGCCGGTCAATTGACCATGGATGCGGGCGCGGTGAAGGCTTTGCGAGCCGGCAAATCACTTTTGCCGGTCGGCGTCACGCAAATTGACGGGGCTTTTGAACGCGGCGATTGCGTCAGCCTGATCGATGCGGCGGGCCATGAGATCGGCCGCGGACTGGCAGCCCTTGCCAGTGACGATGCGCTGCTTATGATGGGCAAAGCGAGCGGCGAAAGAGACGATATTCTGGGGGGACCTGGGCGCGCCGAATTGGTGCATCGCGACGATATGGTGCTCACCGAAAAAGGAGATGAGGCATGAGCGATAATCTGCAAGCCATGATGGCGCAATTGGGCGTCAATGCGAAGGCCGCGGCGCGGCAATTGACGACAGCGGCGACGGCGCAAAAAGACGCGGCGCTGCAGAACGCCGCCAATGAGCTGCGCGCCGATGCCGCCAATATTATCGCCGCCAATCAAGCGGATATGAAGCTGGCCGAAGCGCAAGAGGTCGGCGCCGCACGGCTTGACCGCATCATGCTGGACGAAGCCCGCCTTGAAGGCATTGCCCAAGCGCTGGAAGCAATTATTTCGCTGGCCGATCCGGTCGGCACACCTTTGGCCAATTGGCAGGTCGAAAGCGGGTTGGATATCACCCGCGTGCGCGTGCCGCTTGGCGTTATCGGCGTGATTTATGAAAGCCGCCCCAATGTGACGGCCGACGCCGCGGCCCTGTGCCTGAAATCGGGCAATGCGGTTATCCTGCGCGGCTCGTCAGAAATTCAAAACTCGGCGCGGCTTATCCATGGCTGTTTTGCCCGCGCGCTCACCGCGGCCGGGCTTGACCCGCATTGCGTGCAAATAGTCGACACGCCGGACCGGGCGGCCGTTGGCATGATGCTGGCCGGGCTGGACGGCAATATTGACGTAATCGTGCCGCGTGGCGGCAAAGGGCTGGTTGGGCGCGTACAGGAAGAAGCGCGCGTTCCGGTTTTTGCGCATCTGGATGGCGTTTGCCATGTTTATGTGCATGAGGCTGCAGATCTCGATATGGCGTGCAATGTGGTGTTGAACGCCAAAATGCGCCGCACCGGTATTTGCGGTGCGGCCGAAACGCTGCTGGTTGATGCGGCCTGCGCCGACACGCATCTCGCCCCGCTGATTGAGGCGCTGCAAAAACAGGGCTGCGCCGTGCGCGGCGATGCGGCGGCGCAAAGCGTTAATGAAGATGTCGAAACAGCCGGCGAGGATGATTGGTATGAAGAATATCTCGACGCGATTATCGCGGTCAAAACCGTCGCGGGTCTCGACGAGGCAGTTGAACATATCGCCAAATATGGCTCGGGCCATACAGAGACCGTGATTTCCGAGGATGCGCAAACCGCGGCTGATTTTCTGACCCGCGTCGATAGCGCGATTGTCATGCATAATGCCTCGACACAATTTGCCGATGGCGGCGAGTTCGGCATGGGGGCCGAGATCGGCATTGCCACGGGTCGCTTTCATGCGCGCGGGCCGGTCGGGCTGGAGCAATTGACCAGCTTCAAATATGCCGTGCGCGGCAACGGCCAGACGCGCCCCAAATGATGCAAACCGGCAAGCCGCCCTTTTTCAGCCGCGGCCAAACCGTGGTGCTGTTTGGCGGCAGTTTTGACCCGCCGCATGACGGCCACAGGCTGGTCGCCAAAGCCGCCTTGGCGCAGCTTCAGGCGGATTTTGTCTGGTGGTTGGTCAGTCCGCAAAACCCGTTAAAAGCTCACCGTCCCGGCGCGCAAAGCGACCGCTTGGCGGCGGCGCAAAAGCTGGCGCGGCACCCGAAATTCATCGTCAGCAATGAAGAAGCCCGGCTTGGCACGCAATATGCGGCGGATACGGTGCAAGCGCTCAAACAAGCGCATCCGGGGGTCCGTTTCATCTGGCTCATCGGCGCTGACAATCTGGCGCAAATGCACAAATGGAAAGACTGGCAGGTCTTGATGGGCGAGATTGCCATAGCGGTTTATCCGCGCCCCGGTG
This sequence comes from Alphaproteobacteria bacterium, assembly GCA_965658615.1. Lineage (GTDB taxonomy): Bacteria > Pseudomonadota > Alphaproteobacteria > RS24 > RS24 > UBA8337. Next base: position 50,500 of record CBFHSX010000002.1, read on the forward strand.
CGACGCTGAAAGCGCTGGCCGGCAAGGCGGCCTTGCGATTTGGCACCCGGCGTTTGCCAAGCGCCGAAGCCGCCCGGCTCGGCCGCAGTCGCGCGCCGGCTTGGACGCTTTTGCACGGTGTGCAGTCGGGTCAAAGCTCGACTGCTTTACGCCAAGCGCAAAAATGAAGGACGGCAAAGTGAATTGAAAAGCCAACCGAAATAATGCTAAAAAAACCTATGGCGGATTTCTGCCATGCAATGTCAAATGTGAGGTAAATACTCTGACCGACAAACAGCCAAGGGCGCAAGCGCCAAAGGCACAGATGAAGCGTCCCGCTCCCGAGGACGGCGCGCTTCACTCCATGGTTCTGACCAGTCTCGATGATGATTTGGCGCAGGACATTATTACCATTGATCTGCAAGGTAAATCCGCAATAGCCGACCATATGGTCGTCGCCACCGGTCGTTCGCAACGCCATGTCGGCGCGCTGGCAGACCATTTACTGCGCAAGCTGAAAGAGGCGGGCGAGAAAAACGTCCGCACGGAAGGCCAGAGCACAGGCGATTGGGTGCTGGTCGATGCCGGTGATGTGGTGGTGCATATTTTCCGCGCCGAAGTGCGTGAATTTTACGGGCTCGAAAAAATGTGGGCACCGGAAGCCGAGGCGCGTGCCTATGCGCCGGAAAAGGGTCTGACCGCCGGCATTGGCGCCGAAACGGCCTGAACCGATGCGCTTGTCAATCCTCGCCGTCGGGCAAATGCGCGGCACGGGTGAGGCTGCGCTTTACGAGACTTACGCCAAACGCATCGCCCAAGCCGGTCGGCAGATCGGGCTGGATGGTTTGCACGCCACCGAAATCAAAGAGCAAAGCGGCGCCGATGATCGCCTGGCCGCGCATTTGGCCGACCGCGCCAATGCGTTTATCATCGCGCTGGATGAAACCGGCAAGGATATGAGCAGCCGCCAATTGGCCGATAAAATAGGCGTGTGGCGCGATGATGGGTGCCGCGAACTGGTTTTCATTATCGGCGCGGCCGATGGCCTGCGCGATGATATCCGTCAACAGGCCAACCTCACCCTGTCTCTCGGCCGGATGACCTGGCCGCATATGCTGGCACGCGTGCTGCTGGCGGAACAAATTTATCGCGCCATTTCCATTTTGAGCGGACACCCTTATCATCGCGACTAATGAATAAAAAACTGCCCCTGCTGATCGTTTTGTGCCTCGCTTTTGCGGGCCCGCCTGCCATGGCGCAAGACAGTTCCGAAAAAAAGCTCGAGCGGCTTTCCGATGAGATTAAAGACCGCAAAGCCAAGCAAGCAGCGCTGCAAGCCGAGGCCGAGCGTTTGCGCAAGCAAGCGGCCGGATTGAAAAAACGCGTCATTGCGCTGGCCAAGGATTTGCAAAATATCGATGCCGAGCGCGACCGGCTGGAAGAACGCCTGTCGGAATTGGCAGTGACGGAAAATCAACTGGACGCCGATTTACAAGAAGACCGCGCCGCGCTATCGCGCTTATTGGCCGGCTTGCAAGCCATGCAGCAACAGCCGGCGCCGGCTTTTGCCGTGCATGCGGAGGATGCGCTGCGCGCCGTGCAGGGGGCGTTGACCGTCTCTGCCGTGGTGCCGCACATGCAAAGCCGCGCCGATGACTTGCGCGATCGCTTGACCGAATTGGCCGCCATTCGCCGCCGCATGGATAAACAATCGGCAGCGCTCTTGGAGGCGGAAGAAGACGCGGCAACAGCAAGGCGGGATTTGGATGCCGCTTTGGCGCAGAAAAAAGCGGCGGAAGAAAAAACCCGCCAAGATGCCGCCAGCGAGGCGGCAGCGATCAAACGGCTGGTGCGCGAGGCGCGCGATTTGCGCGATTTGGCGCAAAAACTGACCCGCCGCAATAGCGGCAAAGCGCCGCGTGTGACCGGCAATGGGGCGTTTTCCCGCGCCCGCGGTCTGGTGCCGCTGCCGGTGCGCGGCGACATAGCAACGCGTTTCGGCGCGCGCAATGAAAATGGCGTGACACAGCAAGGTGTGTCAATCGCGGCACGGCCCGGCGCCCAAGTCACCGCGCCCTATGACGCGCAGGTTTTATATAGCGGCCCGTTCCGGCAATATGGCGAGATTGTCATTTTGGGGCTGGAAGGCGGGTTTCAGATGATCCTGGCCGGTCTCACACAAGCCGATGGCTTTGTCGGGCAAGCGCTTTTGGCGGGCGAACCGATCGGTGTTTTGGCCGATGAAAATCAATTGGGGGCTTCGTCTTCCGGCCGCAGTCAGCTATATATGGAATTAAGATATAAGGGTGACCCGATCGATCCGGCGCCCTGGCTTAAACTGGGTTAAAACAGGCCGCTGCGCCCGCGGGCCACCGGAAAGGCAAAAAGATGAAACACATATTGCGCGCAAGCCTTGCATTGGCGTTTTTGTTGGCAAGTACGCCGGCTGCTTTGGCGACACAGGATGACGAGCGTGAGCTTTACGAACAATTGACCTTGTTTGGCGATGTGCTGGAACAGGTGCGGCGCAATTACGTCGACGCGCCCTCCGATAAAGAGCTCATCGAGGCGGCGCTATCGGGCATGATGACCTCTTTGGACCCGCACAGCTCATATATGCCGCCGAAAAATTTCGAGGATATGCAAGTCGAGACCAAGGGCGAATTTGGCGGGCTTGGCATTGAAGTGACGATGGAAAACGGTCTGGTGAAAGTCATTGCGCCGATCGATGACACACCGGCCAGCCGCGCCGGCATGCGGCCCAATGATTTGATCTCCGAGCTGGACGGCAAGCCGATTATGGGCCTTACCCTGTCGGATGCGGTGGAGTTGATGCGCGGGAAAAAAGGCACCCCGATTACGCTGACTGTGCTGCGCGAGGGCGAGGATGAGCCGCTGGAGATTCGCATTGTGCGCGACACCATCCGCATTCGCGCCGTGCGCACGCGCATTGAAGGCCCGCAGGAAAACATTGCCTATATTCGCCTGACGACCTTTAACCAGCAGACCACGAAAAACCTCAAAAAAGCCTTTAACGAGCTGCCGGCCGAGATCGGCGGCAAGGATTTGGCCGGTTATATTATCGATCTCAGAAACAATCCCGGCGGCCTGCTGCGCGAGGCCATTTCCGTCTCTGACACCATGCTGGATCGCGGCGAGATTGTTTCAACACGCGGGCGCAATGATGATGACAGTTCGCGCTTTTCGGCACGGCGCGGCGATATGGCCAAGGGGCTACCGATTATTGTGATGATTAATGGCGGCTCGGCATCGGCCTCGGAAATTGTCGCCGGCGCGCTGCAGGACCATCATCGCGCCATTATTTTGGGCACGCAAAGCTTCGGCAAGGGCTCGGTGCAATCGATTATGCCGCTCGGCAATAATGGCGCGCTGCGCATGACCACGGCGCGTTATTTCACCCCGTCGGGCCGCTCTATCCAGGCCAAAGGCATCACGCCGGATATTCTGGCCGAACAAGAATTGCCGGAAAATCTGAAAAACCGCAAAGGCCGCCGCGAGGCCGATTTGCGCGGCGCGCTTGACGGCAAGGATATTGACGGCTCCTCAAATAGCGAACCGGAAAAGAAAAAGCGCAAAAACGCCATTGCCTTCATCCCGCCGGAGCCGGCCGATGACGCACAATTGCAAAAAGCCATCCAGATTCTGCTCGGCCTGCAAAAAGCCGCAGCGGGCGAGATCCCGGCGTCGTAATCATGGCTGAGACGACCTCGCGCTATGCAGTGCCGGATTTCCCGCCCGGGCATCCGGCTCTTAAATTGAGCTATCGGCCCTGCGCCGGTGTGGTGCTGTTTAATCATGAGGGCAAAGTGTTTTGCGGCAAACGCCGGGCCGATAAGCTGCCGGCCGACGCGCCGCTTTGGCAATTGCCGCAAGGCGGCATTGACGAGGGCGAGACGCCTTTAGTGGCTGCTTTTCGCGAACTGGCTGAGGAAACCGGCGTTACCCAAGCAGAGCTGCTCTACGAACTGCCCGATTGGCTGGCCTATGACCTACCGGCCGATCTTATCGGCACGGCTCTGAAAGGCAAGTTTCGCGGCCAGAAGCAGAAATGGTTCGCCATGCGGTTTTTGGGACGCGATGCGGATATTGATCTGGCGGCGCATACACAAATCGAATTTGACGATTGGGCGTGGCGCACGCTGGATGAATGTGTCGATTTGGTCATTGATTTCAAAAAGCCGATATATGCCGAGCTGGCCCGCCGCTTCGCCTTTCTGGCACAGGATTTATAATGCGCGTACCGGTCATTGATTTTGCCGGCTTTGCTGATGGCGCGCCGGGCGCACGCCAAAGCGTGGCCGATGCAATCGGCGCGGCGTGCCGCGATACCGGCTTTTTCGTGCTGGCCAATCATGGGTTGGAGCGTCGGGTCAGTGATGCGGCATTTGACGCAGCGGCAGCGTTTTTCGACCTGCCCGTGGCTGAGAAACAAAAGATTTCCATCGATCAATCGCCCTGCCATCGGGGCTGGTATGGCCTCGGCGGCGAGGTGCTGGATGCCCGCACGCAACCGGCGGGGGATATGAAAGAGGGGCTGAAAATCGGCCGCGATCTGCCGCTCGATCACCCTATGGTGGTGGCGCAGACGCCGCTTCACGGACCTAATCAATGGCCTGACAATGCCGATTTTATCGCCATTATGAAGGCTTGCTATGCGGCTTGCGAGACGCTGTCGCGCCAGATTATGCAGGCCTTTGCTCTGTCGCTCGGGCTGGCTGATGATTATTTTGCGCCGATGCTGAAACTGCCCATGGCGACCCTATCGCCGCTGCGCTACCCGCCGCAAAACGGCGCGGATATTGGCGCCGGTGCGCATACGGATTTCGGCTGCCTGACGCTCTTGCTGCAGCGCGATGAGGCGGGACTGGAAATTCAATTGCCGGATGGTGACTGGCTGGCCCTGCCTTGCGCGCCGCAGCAGATTATCGTGAATATTGGTGATATGATGGCGCGCTGGAGCAATAATCGCTATGCCTCGACGCGCCACCGCGTGGTCAATAAAAGCGGCAGGGCGCGGCACAGCATGGCGTTTTTCTTCGATCCCGATGCCGACGCCGATCTGTCGCCTCTGCCCGGTTGTTTGGCCGCCGGTGACACGCCGCATTTTCCACCTGCCAGCTGCCTTGAGCATTTATTGATGAAAATCGATGCCAGCTTTGCCTATCGCCAGGAGACATTATGAACAAATATATCCTCAGCCTTTCCTGCCCCGACCGGGCCGGCATTGTCGCCGCCATCAGCACAGTCTTATCTGATAGCGGTTTGAATATTGTTGAAAGCCAGCAATATGGCGATAGCGAAACCGGCCGGTTTTTCATGCGCATCGGCTTTGAGGGCATGATTGAGCTGGCCGCCGCGCAGGCCCTTATCGAGGGCCCGGCGCGCAGCTTCGATATGGAGTGGCAATTATTCGATGCAGCGCATCGCCCGCGGGTGCTCGTGCTTTTGTCGAAATTCGACCATTGCCTGATCGATTTGATTTATCGCCAGCAAGTCGGCAGCCTTAAAATGGATATTGCCGCGATTGCGTCGAACCATAATGTCGGCCAAAGCTGGGCCGAGGGGGCGGGGCTGCCCTATCATAAGCTTGGCGGGCGCGAGACCAAGGCCGAAAACGAGGCGCGGCTCAGCCAAATTATTGCCGATGAGGGCATTGAGCTGGTCATATTGGCGCGCTATATGCAAATTCTGACAGCTGATTTTGTCGCCGCGCATGGCGGACGCATTATCAATATCCATCATAGCTTTCTGCCCAGCTTTAAAGGTGCCGAGCCCTATAGCCAAGCGCATCAGCGCGGCGTCAAGCTGATCGGCGCCACGGCGCATTTCGTCACTGCTGATTTGGATGAGGGGCAGATTATCGCCCAAGGCGTCGAGCCGGTGCGCCATGACATGTCAGTCGCCGATTTTATCGATGTCGGGCGCGATACGGAGCGGCGTACATTGGCCCGCGCCGTCAATGCGTTTATCGAGCGTCGCGTGTTTATGAACGGCCAGAAAACCGTCGTTTTTGACTGATTGTTAAAACTGAACGCGCCCTATTATACAAATATTTTTGGAATTCAAAATATTTCCATATGATATTTGTATTTTATGTATTTCTGGGCTAAAAAGCGACAAAGATACGGAGGCGTGCGATATGGAACTGACCCATTTGCAGCGGCTGGAAGCCGAAAGCATTCAAATTATGCGTGAAGTGGTGGCCGAGGCAGAAAAGCCGGTCATGCTATATAGCGTCGGCAAAGACAGCGCCGCCATGCTGCATGTCGCCAAAAAAGCGTTTTTTCCGTCGCCGCCGCCCTTTCCCTTGCTGCATGTCGATACGACGTGGAAGTTTCGCGATATGTATGCCTTGCGCGAAAAAGCCGCGCACGATGCCGGTATGGAATTGCTGGTGCATCAAAACCCGGAAGCCAAGGAACAAGGGATTAACCCATTTGACCATGGCAGCCTGCATACGGATATGTGGAAGACGCAAGGTCTGAAGCAAGCGCTCGATCACTATGGTTTCGATGTCGCCTTTGGCGGCGCGCGCCGCGATGAAGAAAAATCGCGGGCCAAGGAACGTGTGTTTTCCTTCCGCTCGCAAAACCATCGGTGGGACCCGAAAAACCAGCGGCCGGAATTATGGAATCTGTATAATGCTCAAAAAGCCAAGGGCGAGAGCATTCGCGTGTTTCCCATGTCGAACTGGACCGAGCTCGATATTTGGCAATATATCCATTTGGAGAATATCGAGATTGTGCCGCTTTATTACGCCGCGCCGCGCCCGACGGTTGAACGCGACGGCATGTTGCTCATGGTCGATGATGAGCGCTTCCCGTTAAAAGACGGCGAAGTGCCGGTTGAGCGCTCCATCCGCTTCCGCACTTTGGGCTGTTACCCGCTGACCGGCGCGGTAGAAAGCAGCGCCGCCACACTGCCCGAAATCATCCAAGAAATGCTCTTAACCACCACATCGGAACGCCAAGGCCGCGCCATTGACCATGATGCGAGCGCCTCGATGGAAAAGAAAAAACAAGAGGGGTATTTCTAATGGCCAAGGATAGTGGGATTGAGAGTGAGATTTACAAAGCCGATGCGCTGATTGCGGAAGATATTGACGCCTATCTGGAGACGCACCAGCACAAATCCATGCTGCGCTTTATTACCTGCGGCTCGGTTGATGACGGCAAATCGACGCTTATCGGGCGGCTTTTATACGACAGCAAGATGATTTTTGAAGACCAGCTTGCCAGCCTTGAAGCCGATAGCAAGAGATTGGGCACACAAGGACAAGAGATCGATTTCGCCCTATTGGTCGATGGTCTGGCGGCCGAGCGCGAACAGGGCATTACCATTGATGTCGCCTATCGGTTTTTCGCTACGCAAAAACGCAAATTCATTGTCGCCGACACGCCGGGCCATGAGCAATATACGCGCAATATGGTGACCGGTGCCTCGACCGCCGATCTGGCAATTATTCTGATCGATGCGCGCCAAGGCGTGCTGACCCAAACGCGACGGCATAGCTTTCTTGTCCACCTTATGGGCATTAAGCAGATTGTGCTGGCGGTCAATAAAATGGATCTGGTTGATTATAGCCAGGCGCGTTTTGACGAGATTGTCGCCGATTATCGCAGCTTCGCCGATGCCGCCGGCATTGGTGATTTTACCGCCATCCCGCTTTCCGGTCTGGCCGGCGATAATGTGACGGCAAACAGTGCCAATATGGCGTGGTATGACGGCCCGGCGCTGATGCCACATTTGGAAGATGTGCCGCTGGACAACGCGCAAGGCTCTGGCGGGGATTTCCTTATGCCGGTGCAATGGGTCAATCGCCCCAATCTCGATTTTCGTGGCTTTGCCGGACAAATCGCCGCCGGCAGCGTGAAGCCGGGCGATAATGTGCGTATTGTGCCATCGGGCAAAAACACCAGCATTAAATCAATTGTCACTATGGCGGCAGATGGCAGCCGCCTCGATCTTGATCGGGCGCAAGCCGGACAATCGGTGACGTTGACGCTCGAGGATGAGGTGGATTGCTCGCGCGGCGATGTCATCGCCCATGCCGACACGCCGCCCGGTGCAGCCGACCAATTTGAGGCCAGCATTGTCTGGATGGATGAACAAGCGCTCTTACCGGGGCGCCAATATGCCATGAAAATCGGCACGCAAACCGTCAATGCCAGTATTAACGCGCCAAAATATGTCATTAATGTCAATGACCTACAGCATTTGGCCGCGAAAACGCTGCAGTTGAACGATATTGGCGTCACCGAATTGCGCACTGATAAGCCGGTGGTCTTTACCGCCTTTGGCGAGACACCGGCGCTTGGCAGTTTCATCCTCATTGACAAAATGACCCATGCGACGGTTGCCGCCGGCATGCTGCATTTCGCCCTCAGGCGGGCGCAAAATGTGCATTGGCAAGCCGCCGATATTGACCGCGCCGCCCATGCCGGATTGAAAAACCAAAAGCCGCTTGTCCTCTGGTTTACCGGCCTATCGGGATCGGGCAAATCGACCATTGCCAATGAGGTTGAAAAACGTCTGCACATAATGAACCGCCACACCATGCTGCTGGATGGTGATAATGTGCGCCACGGGCTGAACAAGGATTTGGGCTTTACCGAAGCCGATCGGGTGGAAAATATCCGCCGCATTGGCGAGGTCGCCAAATTAATGACCGATGCCGGGCTGATTGTGCTGACCGCCTTTATTTCACCGTTCCGCGCCGAGCGCGACATGGTGCGGGCCATGTTGCCGGAAGGCGAGTTTGTCGAGATTTTTGTCGATACGCCGCTTGAGGTCGCCGAGGCCCGCGATGTCAAAGGGCTGTATAAAAAAGCCCGCGCCGGGGAGCTGAAAAACTTCACCGGCATTGATAGCCCTTATGAGGCTCCCGAAGCTGCCGAGATACGGGTCAATACGACAGAAAAATCTGCCGCCGAAGCGGCTGATGAGATTATCAGAGGATTAATTGGCCGCATTTAGCCAATAAAAAGGGCGCCGCCTCGAAAGAGGGGCGCCCGTTTTAGGTTCATTGAAAGCGCTTACGCTTCGCTGATCGTTTCGGCCAATACCGTAACGCCCTCGGGTGTTACATCGGCAAAGCCACCATCCAGCTCATAGCTTTGCGTGGTGCCGTCATTTTCAACCACTAATGTGCCCGGGCGGATCATCGCCATGACCGGGCTGTGATTGGGCAGCACGCCGAAATCGCCTTCGCTGCCCGGGATCTGTACGCTATCGACTTCAGCCGATACCACCAGACGCTCGGGGCTTACCAGATCAAATTTCAGCTTATTGGCCATCAGACTATCCTATTTAAAGCGCCTTAAGCGGCTTCGGCTGCCAGCGTTTCGGCTTTGGCAATCGCGTCTTCAATTGTGCCGACCATATAGAAAGCCGCTTCCGGCAAATGGTCATAATCACCGGCGCACAGGCCTTTAAAGCCTTTAATCGTGTCAGCCAGATCAACCAGCACACCCGGCGAACCGGTGAAGATTTCAGCCACATGGAAAGGCTGCGACAAGAAGCGCTCGATTTTACGCGCACGGCTAACGACCAGCTTGTCTTCTTCCGACAGCTCATCCATGCCGAGAATGGCGATAATATCTTGCAGCGATTTATATTTCTGCAGAATCTCCTGCACTTCACGCGCCGTTTGATAATGCTCATCACCGACAACACGCGGCTCCAGAATACGGCTGGTCGAATCGAGCGGATCCACGGCCGGGTAAATACCCTTTTCCGAGATGGCCCGCGACAGCACGGTCGTGGCGTCCAAATGCGCAAAAGAAGCGGCCGGGGCCGGGTCGGTCAAGTCATCCGCCGGCACATAAATCGCCTGCACTGACGTGATCGAGCCTTTGGTTGTTGTGGTAATACGCTCTTGCAGCGCGCCCATATCGGTTGCCAGGGTCGGCTGGTAGCCCACAGCTGACGGGATACGACCCAGCAGCGCCGACACTTCGGAACCGGCTTGGGTAAAGCGGAAGATATTATCGACAAAGAACAACACGTCCTGGCCTTCGTCGCGGAAGTTTTCCGCAACCGTCAGACCGGTCAGCGCAACACGGGCACGCGCACCGGGCGGCTCGTTCATCTGGCCGTAAACCAGCGCACATTTCGAGCCTTCGCCGCCTTTTTCAACGTTCACGCCCGATTCAATCATTTCCCAATACAGGTCATTGCCTTCGCGGGTACGCTCACCCACACCGGCAAATACCGAATAACCACCATGCGCTTTCGCCACATTATTGATCAGTTCCATAATCAGAACCGTCTTGCCCACACCGGCACCGCCAAACAGGCCAATCTTACCGCCCTTGGCGTAAGGCGCCAGCAGGTCAACAACTTTAATACCGGTAACCAGCATCTCGGCTTCAGTTGATTGCTCAACAAATTCCGGTGCTTCTTGGTGAATGGCGCGGGTCAATTTGGCTTCGACCGGACCGCTTTCGTCAACCGGCTCGCCAATCACGTTAATGATGCGACCCAAAGTCGCTTCACCGACAGGAACGGTAATCGGCGCGCCCGTATCGGACACTTCTTGACCGCGCACCAGACCCTCGCTCGAATCCATGGCAATGGTGCGCACAGTGCGCTCACCCAAATGCTGGGCAACTTCCAACACCAGACGGTTGCCGCCATTATCCGTTTCCAGCGCGTTCAGAATTTCCGGCAACTCGCCGTCAAACTGCACGTCCACGACAGCCCCAATAACTTGGCTGATTTTTCCTGTACCTTTGGCCATAATCTCGTCCTCGTTCTCTTTCGTCGACTAGAGTGCTTCCGCACCTGAGATAATCTCAATCAGTTCTTTGGTAATTTGTGCCTGGCGTGAGCGGTTATAAGTAACCGACAGGCTGTCAATCATTTCACCGGCATTGCGCGTCGCATTATCCATGGCACTCATGCGGGCGCCTTGCTCACTGGCTGAATTTTCCAGCAGCGCGCGCAGGATTTGCACAGCGATATTACGCGGCAAAAGCGCATCCAGAATTTCGTTTTCTTCCGGCTCATAATCATAGGCCGCGCCGCCCAGATCCAACGCATCGTCAACTGCCGAAGCGTCGAGACTGGCCGGAATGATTTGCAGACCGGTCGGGATTTGGCTCATGACATTTTCAAAACGCGAATAATACAAAGTGCAAATATCGAACTGACCGGCGTCAAAATCGGTGAGGATTTTATCCGCCACACCTTGCGCTTCATTATAGCCGACGCTTTTCATACCCTGATAGCTGATCGGCTCGAGCAATTCCTTATCGAAATAACGCTTCAGCACGTCATAGCCCTTCCGCCCGACGCACAGAATTTGCACGTTCTTGCCGGCGCTTTGCAGCTTTTGCGCATCCTCGCGCGCCAGACGCGCAATCGATGAGTTAAAGCCGCCGCACAGGCCGCGCTCGGCCGTGGCAACAATCAGCAAATGATTTTGATCCGCGCCCGTGCCGGCCAAAAGTTTCGGCGCACTGGCACTATCGGTGATACCGGCGGCCAGATTGGACAGCACCGCGCCCATGCGATCGGCATAGGGACGCGCCGCTTCCGCCGCTTCTTGTGCCCGACGCAGTTTCGACGCCGCAACCATCTGCATGGCGCGGGTGATCTTCTGCGTCGCCTGAACGCTGGCGATGCGGTTCCGGAGCTCTTTCAAAGATGCCATTTATCGGCCCTCTTTCTTCAACGTCACGCGTCGCTTCGCTTAAGCGAAGCTGGCGGCATACTCATCAACGACTTTTTTCAGCGCCGCTTCCGTGTCATCCGACAGGGCTTTAGTGGCGCGAATATCGTCCAGAATGGCGCTATGGCTGCCATGCACCAATTCCAGCAGACCTTGCTCAAAAGCGCCGACCTGATTGGTTTCAATAGCGTCGAGATAGCCGTTCACACCGGCATAAATCACCACAACCTGCTCTTCCACTTTCAGCGGCGAGAATTGCGCCTGCTTCAACAACTCGGTCAGACGTTCACCACGACGCAGCAATTGCTGGGTCGAGGCATCGAGATCGGAACCGAATTGGGCAAAGGCGGCCATTTCGCGATACTGCGCCAACTCACCCTTAATCTTACCGGCAACCTGTTTCATCGCTTTGATTTGCGCCGACGAGCCAACGCGCGATACGGACAGGCCAACATTCACGGCAGGGCGGATGCCCTGGTAGAACAGATCGGTCTCAAGGAAGATCTGACCATCGGTAATGGAGATAACATTGGTCGGGATATAGGCCGACACGTCATTGGCTTGTGTTTCAATAATCGGCAGCGCGGTCATGGAACCGGCACCAAAATCATCATTGAGCTTGGCGGCGCGCTCCAGCAGGCGCGAGTGCAAGAAGAACACATCACCCGGATAGGCTTCGCGGCCCGGCGGACGACGCAGCAGCAGCGACATTTGACGATAGGCCACGGCCTGTTTCGACAAATCATCATAGGTGATCATGGCGTGCATGCCATTATCGCGGAAATATTCAGCCATGGTACAACCGGTAAACGGTGCCAGGAATTGCAGCGGCGCGGCTTCAGAAGCCGTGGCGGCGACAACGATAGAATATTTCATCGCGTCATTTTCTTCCAGCGTTTTGACGATCTGCGCCACGGTTGAGCGCTTTTGGCCAATGGCGACATAGACGCAATAAAGTTTCGCGCTTTCATCATCGCCCTCATTGGCGGCTTTTTGGTTCAGGATCGCATCAACCGCAATCGCCGTTTTACCGGTTTGGCGGTCACCAATAACCAGCTCGCGCTGGCCGCGGCCGATCGGGATCAGCGCGTCAACGGCTTTGAGGCCGGTTTGCATCGGCTCGTGCACGGATTTACGCGGGATAATACCCGGCGCTTTGACGTCCACTTTCATATTGGCTTCGGCTTCAATCGGGCCTTTGCCATCCAACGGATTGCCGAGCGGGTCAACAACACGGCCCAGCAGGCCCTTGCCGACCGGTACGGACACAATATCACCGGTCCGCTTAACCGTATCGCCTTCGCGAATATCGCGGTCAGAACCGAACACAACAGCGCCGACATTGTCTTCTTCAAGGTTCAGCGCCATGCCGCGAATACCGCCCGGAAACTCGACCATTTCACCGGCCTGCACATTATCCAGACCGTAAATACGGGCAATACCGTCACCGACAGACAATACCTGACCGATTTCGGAAACTTCCGATTTGCCGTCAAAGCCTTTAATCTGTTCCTTCAGAATGGATGAAATTTCAGATGCTTTAATATCCATCAGCGTGGCCTCATTTGTTACCCGTTAAGGGCCGTTTTCAAAGAATTAAGTTTGGTTTTCAGCGAGCCGTCAATCATCCGGCTGCCAATCTTGACAATCATACCACCCAAAAGCGCAGCATCGGTTTCGGCTTCGACAATCACATTTTTGCCGAAAGCCTTATTCAATTCGCCTTTCAGCGCCTCGATTTGGCCATCGCTCAAATCATGTGCCGCCGTGACATGGGCAATCATTTCATCGCGCGCACCGGCAACCAGCACACCAAATTGTGTCGCCATATCGCCGAGCGCAAAAGCGCGGCGTTTCGAGACCACCAGAGCGGCGAAGTTTCTGAGCATTTTATGCGCACCGGCCTTATCCAGAACCGCGTCAAGTGCAGCGGCTTGTTCTTCGGCGCTAATGACCGGGCTTTTGATCAATTTTTGCAGATCATCGCTATCTTTAATCATCGTCTTCAAAGCAGCGACATCGCTTTGCAGCTGGGCCTGATCGGCTTGCGGCAGTTCCTGGAGAAGCTCAAACAAGGCGACAGCATAGCGCCCGGCCAAACCCCCAATTACACTTTCATCGGCAGACAAGAGCTTATCCCATTTTCCTGACAGCTTGCCTTGAAGAGCCTCAAAACACACTCCAAAAACACGCTGCAAAAAGCCACATTTTCAACGGATTTCTGACGTCATCCGCCGCGTTTGGAAGATGCAATATCACGTCAGACCCGTGCTGGCAACCACCCATTTGCGCTTCATACACAATCGTCGCAGGGGGCAGGAACCGGAGCCCCTCATAAAAACCGATAGGGGTCAATATCGATCGACAAGCGCAGCGAGCCGCGGGTCTTAATCGGCGCCAACCATTGCCCGATAAAGGCCTGCATGGGCGCGTTTTTCGGCCCCTTTAAGAGAAACCGAAAGCGATAGCGATTGCGAATACGCGCAATCGGCGCCGGGGCCGGCCCGAGCACGCGAATGCTCTCATGCGCCGGAATTTGTGCCGCCATATGGCGCACAAAAGCCAAGGCTTCTTGCGGGTCCGTAGCCGAGATAATCAGCGCCGCAAGTCGGCCATAAGGCGGCATGCCGGCCAATTGGCGGGCCATGATTTCGCGTTCAAAAAACCCGTCGCGGTCCCCGGCCGCCAGCGCCTGCAGCACCGGATGGTCGGGCATATGGCTTTGCAGCATGGCGCGGCCCTCAGCCATGCGCGAGCGGCCCGAGCGACCCGCCACTTGGCTCAGCAGCTGATAGGTGCGCTCGGCGGCGCGCAAATCACCATTGCCGAGGCCCAGATCGGCATCAACCACACCGACAAAGCTGAGCTTTGGGAAATGGTGCCCTTTGGCGACAATTTGTGTGCCGACAATAATATCCGCCTCGCCGCGCGCGATCTGGTCAATGACATCGCGCAGCCCGGCCCCACCGCCATAATCCGAAGAGAGCACGGCAATGCGCGCGTCGGGGTAATGGCCGATGATTTCCTCTGTCACCCGCTCGACGCCCGGCCCGCAGGCGGCCAGCTTATCCGGCTCACCGCAATTGCTGCAAAGCTGCGGCACCGGCTCGGTGCGCCCGCAATGGTGGCATTGCAATTGCTTGCGAAACCTATGCTCGACCATCCACGCATCGCATTCCTCGCACGCATAGCGATGGCCGCAACCGCGACACAGGGTAAGCGGGGCATAGCCGCGCCGGTTCAAAAACAACAAAGCTTGTTCGCCGCGCGCCAGCGCGTCACCCACCGCCGCGACCATGGGCGGCACCATCCATTGCCCACGCGGCGGCGCGTCGAGGCGCATATCCACCAAATCGATTTTGGGCATGCTGGCCCCGCCATGGCGCGCCTGCATGCGATGCACCACATAGCGGCCCTCGCGGCCATTGACGAAACTTTCAAGCGATGGGGTGGCTGAGGCCAGCACCACAGGACAGCTTGCCAGACGCGCGCGCACCACAGCCATATCGCGGGCATTATAGACCACGCCGTCTTCTTGTTTGAAGCCGCCATCATGTTCTTCATCAACAATAATGACGCCCAGATCACGCCATGGCAAAAACAAGGCCGAGCGCGCGCCGACCAAAACTTCGACCCGATTCTCGGCAATTTCGCGCCAAGTGCGCCGCCTTTCGCTGGGGCCAAGACCGGAATGCCACAGCGCCGGCGCAACCCCAAAGCGTGCCTCAAAACGCGACAAAAATTGCGCCGTCAGGGCAATCTCGGGCAGCAGCACCAAAGCCTGACGCCCCTCGCGCAGGGCTTGGGCAATGGCTTCGAAATACACTTCCGTCTTGCCCGAGCCGGTGACACCGTCCAGCAAATGCGTGGTGAAGCTTTGACCGGCCACGGCATGGCGCAAGGCCGCGGCGACGCCCTCCTGCTCGGGGCTGAAATCGCGCTGTGCATGCTCAGCATCGGGCGCTGCAAAGGCTTTATGGCCGGCCAGCTCATAGGGCGCCAAATGCCCGGCCGTCACCAGCGCCTTCACCACAGAGGCCGAGACCTGCGCCTCGCGCGCCAAATCCGGGGCTGTCAGCCCGCCCATTTGCGCGAGGCAATCGAATATGCGCTGCCGCGCGGCGGTCATGCGCGCCGGCCGTGTCGCAGCGGCGCGATAGGCAATCAACGGCTTGGCCGGTTCAAAAGCGGCCGGTACGCGCATGAGCTGGCGCAGCACGGCGCCGGGCGGGGCCATCACATAAGCCGCCACCCAATCGACAAAGGCGCGCAATTCTTCAGGGATGGGCGGCACGTCGCATTTGGCTCTCACCGGTTTTATTTTTGCGCTCGGCGTTGCGCCCTCACCGGCGCCCCAAACAACGCCGAAAACCTCGCGCGGCCCCAAAGGCACACGCACAATATCGCCCGGCCCGAGCCTCAGCCCATCGGGCACGCCATAATCATAGGCGCCCGGCAAAGCGAGGGGAATCAGTACGGCGACAGTCTGCATAAGCGCACTGTCCAACAAGACTTGCCGAATGGCAAGCAGTGGTGCATTTTGGCAAGTGAATAGAGGAGATTCGCATGCAGTTTTTCGTTGATAGTGCCGATTTGGACGCCATTAAAGACCTCGCCGCCACCGGCATGGTTGATGGCGTCACCACCAACCCGTCCCTCGTGGCCAAATCGGGTCGCGATTTCAAAGAATTGATTGCCGAGATTTGCGATCTGACCGACGGACCGGTATCGGCCGAGGTGACGGCGCTGGATGCCTCCGCCATGCTGGCCGAAGCTGATGAGCTGCTGGCCATTGCGGAAAATGTCTGCATCAAAGTGCCGCTCACTTGGGACGGGCTGAAAGCCACGCGGACGCTGGCCGATCGCGGCAAAAAAGTAAATGTCACATTATGCTTTTCGGCCAATCAAGCGCTGCTGGCGGCAAAAGCCGGGGCCGCGTATATTTCGCCTTTTGTCGGCCGCCTCGACGATATTGCCGCGGATGGCATGGGGCTGATTGCTGATATTCGCCAGATTTATGACAATTACCCCGACCTCGAGACCGAGATTCTCGTTGCCTCCGTGCGCAGCCCCGAGCATATGCGCCAATCGGCGCTGATCGGCGCCGATGTCGCCACCCTGCCGCCGGAGGTGTTGCGCGCCCTCATCACCCACCCGCTGACCGATAAGGGGCTGGAGGCGTTTCTGGCTGATTGGCAGAAAACCGGTCAATCGATCACCTAATGGCCGAGGCCGACCCGCTTTCGGCTTTTGGCGCCCTGCCTTTGGCCGATAATATGCGGGCCGCGCTTCGCGACTGGCACGCCAGATTGGCGCATGAAGAGCGCGCCAGCCGGCACACCATGGCCGCTTATTTGCGCGATGTGAGGCAGTTTTTGGATTTCCTCGCCGCGCATCAAGGCGGTAGCGTTTCTCTGGCCGATATGCAGCATTTGAAACCACGCGATTTGCGCGCCTTTATGGCGGCGCGGCGCGGCAGTGGCACACAGGCGCGTTCGCTCTTGCGGAGCCTTTCGGGGCTGCGCCATTTTTTCGCATATCTCGAGGCGCGCGGGCATAAAGTGTCGGAAGCACTGAGCCTATTGAACCCGCCACCGGCCAAAAAATCCCTGCCGCGACCGGTCGCCGCCGATGATGTGCTGCGCCTCATCGAGCTGGCCCTCACCACGCCGAAAACCGTATGGGTCGGGCAGCGCGACGCGGCGCTGTTGACCCTGCTTTACGGGGCCGGTTTGCGGATTTCCGAGGCGCTGTCCTTGCGCGTCCAAGATTGGCCGGACAGGCCGGAAAAAGGCCTGCGTATCACCGGCAAGGGCGGCAAGATGCGCGATGTGCCGCTCTTGGCCATGGCGCATGAGGCGGTTATGGCCTATATGCACGCCGCGCCTTTTGCTTTTGCGACCGGGGAGATGATTTTTCGCGGCGCGCGCGGCGGGCCGCTCTCGGCGCGGCAGGCACAAATGATGCTGGCCGGCCTGCGCCGACAACTCAACCTGCCGAAAAGCGTTACACCGCATGCGCTGAGGCATAGTTTTGCGACGCATTTATTGGCCAATGGCGGCGATTTGCGCACCATTCAAGATCTATTGGGGCATGCCCAATTGAGCTCGACGCAGATTTACACCGATATTGACGCCAATGCGTTGATGGATGTGTATGAAAAAGCCCATCCGCGCGCCAAATAGGCGCGCTGGCGAGACTGTAGAGCTACATATGCAGCGCACGCCCATCGACCGCCAGCGCGGCTTCTTTCACCGCTTCGGTCAGGGTCGGATGCGCGTGGCAGGTGCGGGCAATATCCTCGGCGCTGGCAGAAAACTCCATCGCCACGGCCGCTTCGGCAATCATATCACCGGCATGGGCGCCCAGAATATGCACCCCCAAAACCTTATCGCTTTTGGCATCGGCCAGCACTTTGACAAAGCCATCCGTCGTGCCATTGACCTTGGCGCGGCCATTGGCGGTGAACGGAAACTTGCCGGCTTTATACTCAATGCCCGCTTCTTTCAGCTCTTCTTCCGACTTGCCGACCCAAGCCACTTCCGGATTGGTGTAAATGACGCCGGGAATGACATCATAATTGACATGCGCCGGTTTACCCGCCAAATGCTCGGCAATCGCCACGCCCTCATCCTCAGCTTTATGCGCCAGCATCGGTCCTGCAATGACATCGCCAATGGCGTAAATGCCGTCCACATTGGTTTTGAAATGCGCATCGGTTTCGATGCGACCGGCTTTATCGCGGGTCACGCCGACAGCCTCCAGCCCCAGCCCATCCGTGTGCGGGCGGCGGCCAATGGCGACCAGCACGCGGTCGGCGCTCAGCGTTTCCGCTTCGCCGCCGGCGGCCGGCTCCAGCGTCAGCTTGACCGATGATTTCAACGCTTTTGCCTCGGTGACTTTTTTACCGAGCATGAATTTCAGGCCTTGTTTTTTCAGCACGCGCTGGAAATTTTTCGCCAGATCATCATCTACACCCGGTGTGATGCGGTCGAGATATTCGATCACCGTCACCTCAGCACCGAGACGCCGCCAGACCGAACCAAGCTCCAGACCGATGACCCCGGCCCCGACAATGGCCAAATGCTTCGGCACGCTATCCAGCGTCAAGGCGCCGGTTGAGGAGACAATACGGTCCTCATCAATTTCAATGCCCGGCAGCGGCGTGACCTCTGAGCCGGTGGCGATGACGATATTTTTGGCCGTCAGCTGGCGTGTGCTGCCATCCAAAAGCGCCACATCGACCTTGCCGGGCGCGCTCAGCGTTGCCGCGCCTTTAATTTCTTCGACCTTGTTCTTCTTCATCAAAAAGCTGACGCCTTGCGTATTGCCGTCAATGCCGGCCTGCTTATAGGCCATCATTTTTTCCAAATCGAGCTTCACCGAGCCGAGCTGGATGCCCATCGCATCAGCGTGTTGCGCTTCGGTGAAAACCTCGGAGGCGTGCAACAGCGCTTTTGACGGGATGCAACCGACATTCAGGCAAGTGCCGCCCGGCGCACCGCGCTTATCGATACATGCCGTCTTCAGCCCCAATTGCGCCGCGCGCAGTGCACATACATAACCGCCCGGCCCGGCACCAATAACAACCAGATCAAAATTATCGTCACTCATTTTCTTTCCTATCTTAAATATCAAGCAGCATGCGCTCGGGCGTTTCGAGGCATTCCTTGACGCGCACCAAGAAAGTGACGGCCTCTTTGCCATCGACAATACGGTGGTCGTAAGACAGCGCCAGATACATCATCGGCCGCACCACCATTTCGCCGTTCACCACCATCGGGCGGTCTTGGATTTTATGCATCCCCAATATGCCCGATTGCGGTGTATTGAGGATCGGCGTGCTCATCAGCGAGCCGTAAACCCCGCCATTCGACAGGGTGAATGTGCCGCCCTGCAAATCATCAATCGCCAGCTTGCCGTCGCGCGCCTTCATGCCATATTCGGCAATCGCCAGCTCGATTTGCGCCAGATTCATATCCTGCACATCGCGCACCACCGGCACGACCAGACCTTTTTCCGTGCCGACGGCGACGCCCATATTGACGTAGTTTTTATAAATGATTTCATCACCGGCAATCTCGGCATTGACGGCCGGAATTTCGCGCAGCGCGGTAACGCAAGCCTTGACGAAAAAGCTCATAAAGCCGAGACGGGCGCCGTATTTCTTCTCAAACAGCTCTTTATAATCGCGCCGCAATTGCATCAGCGCGCCCATATCGACCTCATTAAATGTGGTCAATTGCGCGGCCGTGTTTTGGCTTTCTTTCAAACGCGCGGCGACGGTTTTTCTGAGCCGGGTCATTTTCACCCGTTCCTCGCGCACGCCTTGGTCCGCACGCGGTGCAGCCGCTGTCATAGAGGCTGCAGGGGCCGGTGCGGGCGCAGCAGCGGCCGGATTTTGCGCCGCATTCATCGCATCTTCCTTGGTGATGCGGCCATCCTTGCCGGTGCCTGAAATTTGCGCCGGGTCGAGGCCATGCTCTTCCACCACGCGGCGCGCTGCCGGTGACAGGCCGGATGTATCCATATTGGCCGCGGGCGCAGCAGCAGGGGCCGCCGCAGGTGCCGGCGAGCCGGCAGGTGCTTTTTCGACCGGCGCTTCAGCCTGCGGCATTGCCTCGCCAACCGCGGCAGGCGCGCTGCCATCGCCGGCGCCAATCGAACCCAAAAGCGCACCGACTTCAACTGTTGCGCCCTCTTCGGCCAGCACTTCGGCCAGCACGCCGGCGCTTTGGGCCGGCACTTCAATGGTCACCTTATCGGTTTCCAACTCGCAAAGCGGCTCATCCATGGCGACGGCTTCGCCGGGTTTTTTATACCATTGGGCGATCGTCGCTTCGGTGATGGATTCACCAAGTGTCGGCACTCGAATTTCGTTGGACATTTTCGTCTTCCTTAATCGACAGGGTCAATAAGCGCGGCTTGTAAAAGCGCATCGCGTTGTTCTAAATGACGGCGCATCAGACCGGTAGCAGTCGAAGCGGCGGCCTTGCGCCCGGCATAAACAGGGCGTGTGTGTTTGGCACCCAGCGTGCGCAGCACATTTTCAAGCTCCGGCTCGATAAAGCTCCACGCGCCCATATTGCGCGGCTCTTCTTGGCACCAGACCATTTCGGCATGCGCATAGGGTTCCAATTCGGCCAGCAGCGGGCCGACCGGCACCGGATAAAGCTGCTCGACGCGCATAATATAAACATCGTCGAGACCGGCGGCGTCGCGCGCCTCCAACAGATCATAATAAACCTTGCCCGAACACATGACCACACGGCGGATATTTTCCGGCTCTTTCAGCCCGCCTTTCAGCCGCGCATCCTTATCGTCCCACAACACGCGGTGGAAAGACGAGCCGCGCGCCATATCATCAAGCGACGACACGCATTGCTTGTGCCGCAAAAGAGATTTCGGCGTCATCAGCACCAGCGGTTTACGGAAATTACGCTTTAGCTGGCGGCGCAGAATATGGAAATAATTGGCCGGTGTCGTGCAATTGGCGACTTGCATATTTTCTTCCGCACAGGCCTGCAAATAACGCTCGAGGCGCGCCGAGGAGTGCTCGGGGCCTTGGCCCTCATAGCCATGCGGCAAGAGCATAACCAAGCCCGACATACGCAGCCATTTAATCTCGCCCGAGGAAATAAACTGGTCGACCAGAACTTGTGCGCCATTGGCGAAATCGCCGAATTGCGCTTCCCACAAAACCAGCGTATTCGGTTCGGCCAGCGAATAGCCATATTCAAAGCCCAATACGGCCGCTTCCGACAGCATGGAATTGATCACTTCAAACAACGCTTGGTCGTCGCGAATATATTTCAACGGCTTATAGCGGCGCTCGGTTTCTTGGTCGATCCAGCTCGAATGGCGCTGCGAAAACGTGCCGCGCTCGCTATCTTGACCCGATAAGCGCACCGGATGACCCTCAAGCAAAAGCGAGCCATAGGCCAAAGCCTCCGCCGTTGCCCAATCAAAGCCCTCGCCGGTTTCAAACATTTGGTCTTTGGCTTTCAACTGCCGGGTCAGCGCGCGGTGCAGATTAAAGCCCTCCGGCACACGCGTCAGACCGCGACCGATCTCCAGCAGTGTGTCGCGCTCTACACCGGTTTCGCCGCGCACAAATTCCAGCGTCTTTTGTTCCAGACCCGACCATTTGCCATCCAGCATATCGGCCTTATTCGGTTTGAAATTATTGGCCGCCTCAAAAGCCGCATCCAGCGTCGCGCGATAAGCGGCTTTGGCCGCGTCAAACTCGGCCTGCGACAACAAACCTTCCGCCATCAGGCGCCGGCCATATTTGGCCACCACGCTTTCGTGCTTTTTAATCTTTTTATACATGGTCGGCTGCGTGAAAGCCGGCTCATCGCCCTCATTATGGCCGTACCGGCGATAGCAGAACATGTCGATAACGACGGGTTTTTGAAACTTTTGGCGAAACTCGGTCGCCACTTTGGCAGCAAATACCACGGCCTCCGGGTCATCGCCATTGACGTGGAAGATCGGCGCTTCCACCATTTTCGCCACATCGGACGGGTAAGGCGAAGAGCGCGAGAAACGCGGATTGGTGGTAAAGCCGATTTGATTATTGACGATAAAATGGATCGAGCCGCCCGATTTATGGCCGATAAGACCCGACAGCCCGAGACACTCAGCCACAATGCCCTGACCGGCAAAGGCCGCATCGCCATGCAGCAAGAGCGGGATAACCGTGCTGCGGTCTGCCATATCGCGCGGGTTTTGTTTGAACTGGTCTTGCTTGGCGCGCGCTTTGCCGAGCACGACCGGGTCAACCGCCTCCAAATGTGACGGATTGGGCGATAGGGATAAATGAACTTTATTGCCGTCAAACTCGCGGTCGGAAGACGCGCCGAGATGATATTTCACATCGCCTGAGCCCTCAATATCATCGGGATTGGCCGAGCCGCCTTTAAACTCGTGAAACAGCGCTTCAAACGGCTTGGCCATCACATTGGTCAGCACATTCAAGCGGCCGCGATGCGGCATGCCGAGCACAACTTCTTTGACCCCCAAATTACCACCGCGCTTAATGACCTGCTCGAGCGCCGGGATCATCGCCTCGCCGCCATCCAGACCGAAACGTTTTGTGCCGGTATATTTGACGTCGATAAATTGCTCCAGCCCTTCAGCCTCGACCAGTTTTTGGAAAATCGCCAGCTTGCCCTCTTTGGTAAAGGCAATTTCTTTATCGGGGCCCTCAATGCGTTCCTGCAGCCAGCCTTTTTCTTCCGGGTCAGAAATATGCATGAATTCGAGCGCCACTGTGCCGCAATAGGTGCGGCGCAGAATATCCAGCATCTCATTGATTGTCGCGATTTCCAGACCGAGTACAAAATCGATGAAAATCGGCCGGTCGAAATCGGCTTCGGTAAAGCCGTAAGAGGTCGGGTCAAGTTCGGGATGTGAGCCGGGTGGCTCAATGCCCAGCGGGTCGAGATTGGCCGCCAAATGGCCGCGAAAACGATACGCGCGGATCATCATAATGGCGCGCACACTATCCAGCGTGGCGGCGCGGATCGACGCCTCATCAGCGCCGTCGAGACGCGCTTCAATTTTGCCGCCCAAAGCTTGCGGGCTGGGCAAATTATCGGTCTGCCAATTGGCATCCAGCGCCGAGGTCAGCTCGCCATTAATGGCGGGCGGCCAATCGGCGCGCTGCCAGCTTGGTGTATGCGGGGCCGGGCTCATTTCTTCGGCGTCCAGCGCCGCGAAATAGCTCAGCCATGCCGCATCAAGATTGCGGTCGCCGGCCCGATAGCGGGCGTAAAGTTGCTCAAGATAAAGCGCGTTGGATCCGTCAAAAAGCGATTGCGACGGGTCGGCACGGTTTTCTTCTGGCGATGTTTTTTCAGACATCTGTTTTTCCGATAAGAAACACTATTGGGAGGGTAGCGTATATCGGTCGGCGAAACAATTTTTCAATCATCGTTGCGCCGACCGTAATATTAGCCTTTCAGCACGTCGACCAGCGTCGTGCCCAATGAGGCAGGCGATGGCGAGACAGTGATGCCGGCAGAGCGCATGGCTTCCATTTTGTCTTCCGCACCACCTTTGCCGCCGGCGATAATCGCACCGGCATGACCCATGCGACGGCCCGGAGGCGCTGTGACACCGGCGATAAAGCCGACCATGGGTTTTTTCACCTTAGAGGCTTTCAGGAACTCAGCCGCTTCTTCCTCAGCCGAACCGCCAATCTCACCAATCATGATGATGCTTTCGGTTTCGTCATCGCCGAGGAACATGTCCAAGCAATCAATGAAATTCGTACCATTGACCGGGTCACCGCCAATACCGATACAGGTCGATTGACCCAGACCCGCCGCCGTGGTTTGCGCCACCGCTTCATAAGTCAGCGTGCCGGAACGCGACACAATGCCGACCGAACCGCGACGGTGAATATGGCCCGGCATAATGCCGATTTTGCACTCATCCGGCGTGATGACACCCGGGCAATTCGGCCCGACAAGGCGCGTATTCGAGCCCTGCAGGGCGCGCTTCACCTTAATCATATCAGTGACCGGAATGCCTTCCGTGATGCACACGGCCAGTTCAATACCGGCTTCAATGGCTTCCAGAATAGCGTCGCCTGCGAAGGGCGGCGGCACGTAGATCGCAGAGGCCGTCGCGCCGGTTTTATCCACCGCTTCGGCAACCGTGTCGAAAACCGGCAGGTCAAGATGGGTTGAGCCGCCGCGGCCCGGCGTGACACCGCCGACCATTTTCGTGCCATAGGCAATGGCTTGCTCGGAGTGGAACGTGCCTTGCGAGCCGGTAAAGCCCTGGCAAATGACTTTCGTATCTTTATTGACGAGAACGGACATTACGCAGCCTCCTTCACGGCAGCGACAATCTTCTCGGCTGCATCGTTCAAATTATCGGCCGGAATGATCGGCAGGCCCGAATTGGCCATGATTTCCTTGCCCTGTTCAACATTCGTGCCCTCAAGGCGCACCACAAGCGGCACCTCCAGGCTCAGCTCTTTGGCAGCGGCAACAACACCCTCCGCGATGATATCGCAGCGCATAATGCCACCGAAAATATTCACCAAAATGCCTTCAACATTTTCATCCGACAGGATGATTTTGAATGCCTCAGTGACTTTTTCCTTGGTCGCACCACCGCCCACATCGAGGAAGTTGGCCGGCTCAGAACCGTAAAGTTTAATAATATCCATGGTCGCCATGGCCAGACCGGCGCCATTCACCATGCAGCCGATTTTACCGTCCAATTTGATATAGGACAGGTCATATTTTGACGCCTCAATCTCGGCCGGGTCTTCCTCGGCCAGATCGCGCAACTCGACAATATCGGGCTGGCGGTAAAGCGCGTTGGAATCGAAGTTCACTTTTGCATCGAGGCAAATAATGTCGCCGGCACCGGTAACAACCAGCGGGTTGATCTCCAAAAGCGACATGTCTTTTTCAACCACGGCGCGATACAGATCAGCAATCAGCTTGGTCGCTTGCTTGACTTGGTCGCCCTCAAGGCCCAGTGCAAAAGCGATTTGACGGCCATGATGGCCGGAAATGCCCGATGCCGGGTCAACACTAATGGTGAGGATTTTTTCAGGTGTTGCCTCGGCAACCTCCTCAATATCCATGCCGCCCTCGGTCGAGGCGATAAAGGAAATGCGCGAGGTGGCGCGGTCAACCAAAGCCGAGAGATAAAGCTCGCGCGCAATATCGGAGCCCTCTTCGACATAAATGCGGCCGACTTCCTTGCCCTCAGGGCCGGTTTGGTGCGTTATCAGCGTCATGCCCAGCATGCGCTCGGCTTCGGCGCGCACCTCATCGATCGATTTAACAACTTTAACGCCGCCGCCTTTGCCGCGGCCACCGGCGTGGATTTGCGCTTTCACAACCCAAACCGGGCCGCCCAGCTCTTCGGCCACTTTCACGGCTTCATCGGCCGTAAACGCCACACCGCCGCGCGGTACCGGCACGCCAAATTCTTTCAAGACCTGTTTGGCCTGATATTCATGAATGTTCATGGATCCCTCGTGTCACTGATGAAACTGTGCGGCAACCTAAACCAAGCCGCCTCAAGCCTCAACCTAAATCGCCAAATTTGGCGGTTTTGGGGCGCATTTTGACCATGCGCCCCGATTCTCTTCGCATCCGCGCTATTTTTTCAGCTTCGGATTGATTTTCTTACATGCATCCAAAAGGCCTTTGACGGCATTGACGGATTTGGTGAACATGCGCTTTTCTTTCGCGTCGAGTTTAATCTCGACAATGCGCTCCACGCCTTTTTCACCAATCACGACCGGCACACCGACATAGATGTTTTTCTGGCCATATTGACCGTTCAAATGCGCGGCACATGGCAGCACGCGTTTTTGGTCTTTCAAATAGGCTTCGGCCATTTCAATAGCCGAGGCGGCGGGCGCATAAAAAGCCGAGCCGGTTTTCAGCAGGCCAACAATTTCGGCACCGCCATCGCGTGTGCGTTGCACAATCTCGTCGATTTTCTTCTGCGTCGTCCATTTCATTTTCACCAGATCCGGCAGCGGGATACCGGCAACGGTGGAATAGCGCACAGACGGCACCATTGTGTCGCCATGCCCGCCCAGCACAAAGGCCGTGACGTCTTTTACCGAGACTTTAAACTCTTCAGCCAAGAAGGTTCGGAAGCGCGCGCTATCCAACACACCGGCCATGCCGACCACTTTGTTTTTCGGCAGACCGGAAAACTTTTGCAGCGCCCAGACCATGGCGTCGAGCGGGTTGGTGATGCAGATGACAAAAGCATTGGGGGCGTATTTTTTAATGCCCTCGCCGACTTGCTGCATGACATTGAGATTGGTCTCAATCAAATCATCGCGGCTCATGCCGGGCTTGCGCGGCACACCGGCTGTGACGATAACCACATCGGCGCCCTTAATGGCCGAATAGGATTTCGTGCCTTTCAAATCGGCATCGAAATGGCTGACCGGCGAGCTTTGCAGCAAGTCCAGCGCCTTGCCTTTTGCAACGCCGTCAAAAATATCGAAAATAACAATATCGCCCAGCTCTTTCAGACCGGCCAAATGCGCCAAAGTGCCGCCGATTTGACCGCCCCCGATCAGGGCTATTTTGTTTCGTGCCATGGTTGTCCCCCATTGGATAGAAAGATAAAAAAACTCCGCCTGTCCCTAGCGCGTTTGGCCGTTAAAGGCAAGTCGGCTAGCCGATAGACGGGGGGATATGAGCCAGCGCCAGATAGTCCCGACTTTGCATTTCCATCAACCGCGAGACCGTGCGTTCAAACTCAAAGGCCTCGTCGCCCGTCGGGTAAAGCACTTGCGGATCGCCATCGGCCGATGCGATGAGTTTCACTTTCGCCTCATAAAGCGCGTCAATAAGAGTGACAAAACGCACGGCTTCGTTTTTCTTTTGCGGCTCCAGCTTAGGGATATTATCGATCAGCACAGTATGAAAATGCGCTGCCAATGCCAGATAATCGGCCGCGCCGCGCGCCTCAATACATAAATCGTCAAAGCTCAACCGCGCCACGCCGCCTGCGGCTTGCTTCACGGCCAGACTGCGGCCTTTCAAATCAATCTGCATAGGTGCCGCCGCAACCCCCTCGGTCAGGCTCAAAAACCGTTCATCCAATGCGGCGCGGGCGCGCGGGCCGCAGGGGCTGAACCAAACCGGCCGCGCTTGCAAGCGTGCCAGACGATAATCCTTTTGCGAACTCAATTCGTGCAACCGCAAGCGCTGTTTCATCAGCTCGATAAAAGGCAAAAACCTGTGCCGGTTCAGCCCGCCCTGATAAAGATCATCCGGGTGGCGATTGGACGTTGCGACAACGACAATGCCGGCATCGAGCAGCAATGAAAACAGTCGCCCCAAAATAGACGCATCGGCAATGTCCTTGACTTGAAACTCGTCAAAGCACAACAGCGTCACTTGCTTGGCAATTTCCGCCGCAATGGCCGGCATCGGGTCACCCGATTTCGGATTGGCTTGGCGAAAGCGATGAATGCGGGCGTGGGTTTCTTGCATAAAGGCGTGAAAATGCACACGGCGCTTTTTAGCGACCGGTGCCATATCGACAAACATATCCATCAACATCGATTTGCCGCGCCCGACCGCGCCATAGACATAAAGCCCGGGCGGCGGGGTGGTTTTCTTAAGTCCGATTCTTTCAAAAAAACCGCGCCCCTCATAAGCGCGAAGCGCGGCATATAAATCGTCAAAAGCCCGCGCCGCCATAGCTTGCGCCGCGTCTTCCTTGACCTGGCCGTCAGCCACCAGCGCCTGATAATGCGCGCTGACCGGTCCGCTTTCTTTTGGCGTTTCACTCATGCAGAAAACAGCTAAAGCCCCAGCGCCATTTTGGCAAGAATTTTGCACTTATTTTGGCGCGCGCCCGGTGGGGCTAGACCCCATACCCATAAATGACCATCTTCTGCGGCGCGCAATATGGCCGCTTTATGGAGATCATGGCGGGCAAATTTCGCTTTTTTTGTGGCCCAAAAGAAACTATCTTGGCCTGCTTATTGTGGAGTTTATGTCTTGTCTCAATCGCGTCACCATCACCCCCTTATTATCGTCTTGATTGCCGGTTTTCTGGCTGCTTGCGGCGCGCCCAGCGTCACCACCACCATGCTGCTGCCAGCCAAACAGCCCAGTATGGCCGAGGCCAAGCGCATCGGCGTCAGCCCGTTAAAAGGCGATAGCGAGGGGCTTTATTCGGCTCGGTTGCAAAGTTTTATCGCCAATATTCGGGTTCAGGACGCGGCCTATTTTACCCTGGTCGATATTGACCGCGAGGCGGTTTTACGCGAGCAGCGTTTCAGCGATAGCGCGCTGGCCGATGCCAAAACCGCCATCGAGCTGGGCCGTCTGGTCGCTGCCGATACGCTTCTATCAGGCGCTGTCAGGACGCCGCAATATAACAAAACCCGCTCGATACAAGAGCGCGAGGAATGCGTCGAAGGCAAAAAAAGCGAATATGGCGACAAATTCGTTACCTGTGAGAAATACCGTAAATATGTCGTGCCGTGTGCCACACAAAGCATGCGCTTCACCATGAGCTTGCGCGCCACCAAAGTCAGCACCGGCACGGTCGGCTTTATCAAGGATTATGAAGGCACGGCAAGCCATAGCTATTGCACCGATACCGGCGTGGCGCGTGACAAAACCGACCTCGCCGATGCGGCGGTCGAGCAAGTCTTCGGGCAAATCCGCCAAGACGTCGCGCCCTATCCGGTGAGCTTCACCATTGCCTTTCTCGATTATGACGCCAAAAGCGGCATTGCCGGCAAAGAGCTGTTCTTTGCCGATAATGGCGGCGCCAAAGCCGCCTTTGAGGCGGGCTTGAAATTGGCAGGGCAGCAAAACACGGCGGCGGCATGCGCCCAATTCCGCAATGCGGCCAGCCAGTTTAACGGCTCGCCCGCCATCATGCATAATCTCGGCGTATGCTCGGAAATAGACGGCAATTTCGACAAGGCCATCACCTTTTACCAACAATCCGCAACCCTTGCCCCGTCACCGATCGCCGTGACGGCCGAGGCACTGGCGCGCGCCACACGCAATCGTGCCAGCAATGCGGCGCTTGAAGCGCAATTGCGTTAGCGCTATGTGGCGGCCCGTGCTTATCACCCTTGCCGGTTTGGCGCTCAGCGCTTGCGCCGGCAGTGCACCGCAAAATATGCGCAGCGCTTGCGCCTGTGAGGGGTATTTGACCGCCCAACCGCGTCCGGCCTGGGTCGATGCAGGCGATCAATTGGACGCGGCGCAGCTATCGAGCAGCGCCACCGCCATGTGCAGCGGCGTGCGGCAAATCGATTTTGACGCGGCCGATTTGTCGGCGCGCGGCAGGCTGAGCCGTGTCATCAGCACGAAAACCGATTTCAGCCTGTCAGAGACGCGCACGGATGAGGGCTTCGGCGCCGGGCGCAGCGAAGCGCGCATCGATGCCAGCCAAATCTCGCGTGTTGTGCTGGAGGGCAGCCGCATTGGAGAACGCTGGGTTGACCCGCAAAGCTGTTTGGTACACGCGCGCGCCACCCTATCGCGCGCCACATTGGAAGCCACCAAAGCGCGCCTTGCAGCCGAGGAAGCCGCAAAGCCCGTCAATCAACGCTTTTTTGTCGAGGCCGAAGGCCCGCATAGCGAAGCGCTGGCCGCGGCGCTGGGCCAAACCCTATCTGAAGCCGGTGTCAGCCGCCTTGTTGATAGGCCGGACGGGGCCTATCGCGCGCGCGCCCGCATGGACAATATGGCGGTCGAGGAAAACGGCCTCAGCGGCAATCTGACGATTGCACTCACCACGCCGAGCGGCGAGACAATTTGGCAACGCAGCATTGCGGCCCGCGCCGCCAGTTTTACCAACAAACCCGAAGCCGTGCTGGTCACGCGGGCCGTCACATCGGCGCTGCGCGACCTGGCCCCGGCCTTACAAGATCGCTTACAAAATTAGAGAGGAAACGCATTATGCAAACCACCAAGCTCACAACCCTCATCGCCGCTTCGGCCCTTTTGGCCGCCTGTGCCGGCGAACCGAAACAAGCCGCTGCACCGGCCTGCTTCTTCCAAGACGGCGCCGGACCTTACACCACAAAAGCCCCCGATTGGGTATGCAATGAACGCCATAGCGAGGCCGGTCTGACGGCTGTGTCCTCCTATCGCCAATCGGCCAGCGGCTATGATTTCATGGTCGAAATGGCCACCTCGCGCGCGCGGCAAAAACTGGCCGGCATTATTTCCTCAAAAGCCCTCGGCTCGGCCAAGGATTTCCGCTCCACGACCGGCAATAAAGCCGCCAATGAGACCGTCATGGCGACGTCGGAACTGACGCAAAAGACGCTGACCAATGTGGTGTTGACCGGCAGCCGCGTGCTGACCAAAACGCGCAATCCGGTCACCGGTCAGGTCTATGTGCTGGTCGGCATTAGCGATAAAGACCTGCCGGAGGTCGCCAATGCGGCCGCCAAGGCGAGCTTTATGAATGATGACGCCGAGTTTCAGCGTTTTAAAGCCTCGCAAGGCTTTAAAGAGCTGATGGAAGATTTGAAGGGTTAGGACGCGCCATGAAGCTGACAGCCAGCCCTCTTATCGCCACCGCTCTGGTGCTTGGCCTTGCCGCCTGCGCTGCGAAACCCGACCCGGCCGCGCTGGAGCTTTTGCGCCAACAACAAGCGGCCGAAGCGGCGCGCCAAAATGACGAGCAAAGCAGAAAAGCCGCCGATAAGGCTTTTGAAAAGCTCGACCGCGACACGCAATAAAGCGGTAGGGATAAAAACAAAACCCCGCTTGTTTTTCGACAAGCGGGGTTTTTCTTTTTTCACAGCGGCGCTTAAACTTCGCGCTCAACCATCATTTTCTTGATTTCTGAAATGGCCTTGGCCGGTGACAGACCTTTCGGGCAAGCCTTGGCGCAATTCATAATCGTGTGGCAGCGATAGACGCGGAACGGATCTTCCAAATCATCCAGACGCTCGCCGGTTTTTTCATCACGGCTATCAGCCAGCCAGCGATAGGCTTGCAGCAACACAGCCGGGCCGAGATATTTATCGGAATTCCACCAATAGCTCGGGCACGAGGTCGAACAGCAGGCGCACAGGATACACTCATACAGCCCATCCAATTGCTCGCGGTCTTCGCGGCTTTGCTTCCACTCATTTTGCGGCTTTGGCGTGTCGGTTTTCAGCCATGGCTCGATCGACTGATATTGCGCGTAGAGATTCGACAAATCCGGCACCAAATCCTTGATCACCGGCATATGCGGCAGCGGGTAAATAGCGATGTCGCCCTTGACCTCATCGAGGCCCTTGGTGCAGGCCAGCGTGTTTTGACCGTCAATATTCATGGCGCAGGAGCCACAAATCCCCTCGCGGCACGAGCGGCGGAAGGTCAGCGTGCTGTCGACTTCATTTTTCACCTTAATCAGCGCGTCCAATACCATGGGCCCGCAATCATCAGCGTCAATTGTATAGCTGTCGACACGCGGATTGGCTTCATCATCCGGGTTCCAGCGATAAATCTTCAACGTGACCGGTTTTGTCATTTCGCCTTGGGCGGCATGAACCGTGCCTTTTTCAACTTTCGAATTGGCCGGTAGGGCAATCTCAACCATATGCGCTTACTCCCCCTAGTAAACCCGAGCTTTCGGCTCGATATAGGTTACTTCATTGGTCAGCGTGTAATTATGCACGCCGCGATAATCGATCTTGGCTTTGCCTTTGGCATCGACATAAGCCAATGTGTGCTTCATCCACTCCGCGTCATCGCGCTCCGGGAAATCCTCACGCGCATGGCCGCCACGGCTTTCTTTACGCGCATTGGCGCCTTCCACTGTGGCAATGGCTTGGACGATGAGATTGTCAAATTCCAGCGTCTCGATGAGGTCGGAATTCCAAATCAGCGAGCGATCGGCAATGCCGATATCATCCATCGCATTGACGGTTTTCTGCATGCGCTGGCAGCCTTCTTCCAACACATCGCCGGTGCGGAACACGGCGCAGTTTTCCTGCATGGCTTTTTGCATTTCCAGACGCAATTCCGAGGTCGGCGTCGAGCCGCTGGCAGTGCGGAACCGGTCGAGGCGCTCAATACCATCCATACCGGCATTGGCCGCCAGCGGTGCGTGACCCGATGTCGGGTCAACAATCTCAGCTGTGCGAATGGCCGAGGCGCGCCCGAAGACGACAAGGTCAATCAGCGAATTGGACCCGAGGCGGTTGGCACCATGCACGGACACACAAGCCGCTTCACCGATAGCCATCAGGCCGGGCACGGTGCGCTCCGGGTCTTTGGCGGTCGGGTTCAGCACCTCGCCGTGATAATTGGTCGGGATACCGCCCATATTATAATGCACAGTCGGCAGCACCGGAATCGGTTCCTTGGTCACATCAACACCGGCAAAAATCCGCGCGCTCTCCGAGATACCCGGCAGACGCTCGGCCAGAACATCCGGGTCGAGATGGTCGAGATGCAGATAAATATGGTCATTATTGGCCCCGACGCCGCGGCCTTCGCGAATTTCAATAGTCATGGAACGCGAGACCACATCGCGCGAGGCGAGGTCTTTGGCGCTGGGCGCATAGCGCTCCATAAAGCGTTCACCCTCGGAATTGATGAGGATACCGCCCTCGCCGCGCGAGCCTTCGGTAATCAGGCAACCGGCACCATAGATGCCGGTCGGGTGAAACTGCACAAATTCCATATCCTGCAAAGGCAGGCCGGCACGAATAACCATGGCCGAGCCATCGCCGGTGCAGGTATGCGCCGAGGTGGCAGAGAAATAGGCACGCCCATAACCGCCGGTCGCCAAGATAACTTGCTTGGCTTGGAAGCGGTGCAATTGACCGGTCGACATTTCCAGCGCCGTCACACCGACGCAGCGATCATCTTCCATCATCAGATCAAGCGCGAAATATTCGATAAAGAATTCCGTGTCATAGCGCAGCGACTGGCCATAAAGCGTGTGCAAAATGGCGTGACCCGTACGGTCGGCAGCGGCGCATGTGCGCTGGGCAATGCCCTCGCCGAAATTCGTCGTCATGCCGCCAAACGGGCGCTGGTAAATCTTGCCTTCTTCGGTGCGCGAAAACGGCACGCCGAAATGTTCCAGCTCGTAAACCGCTTCCGGCGCGTTACGGCACAAATATTCAATCGCGTCCTGGTCGCCCAGCCAGTCAGACCCTTTGACTGTGTCATACATATGCCAACGCCAGTCATCATCGCCCATATTGCCAAGCGCGGCAGAAATGCCGCCCTGCGCCGCAACTGTGTGCGAGCGGGTCGGGAACACTTTCGAAATACACGCCGTCTTCAGACCGCGCTCGGCGCAGCCCAAAGCCGCCCGCAAGCCCGACCCGCCGGCGCCAACAACAACAACGTCAAATTGATGATCGATAAACTCGTAACTCATAAAAGTCTCCAGCTTCCGCTTAGCCGATAACCAGTTTCAAGACAGCGAGCGAACACGCCACCGCAATGGTCAGGGCAAAAAATTGATTGGCGATAATGGCCAAAAGTTTCGTGGCTTCCCCATGAACATAGTCTTCAATGACAACTTGCAAGCCCAGCTTCATGTGATATGTCGCCGAAACAATCAGCAACAACATCACCACGCCGACCAGCGGGTTGCCCAGAAAAGCCGTCATGGTTGTGTAATCGGCGCCCGCATGGACCACAAGCGCGCCAACCAGAAACAGCGTCAACGGAATATTTGCCAGCGCGGTGACGCGCTGCATGAAAAAATGCTCAGTGCCTTTTTTGGCCGAGCCGAGCCCGCGCACGCGGGCCAGAGGTGTACGCATACCGGACATTACAGAACCCCCAAATAAACATAAGCCGCAACCCAGACCGCGACGGTCAGAACCGGCGGCACAAAAGCCGAAATACGCGCCAGCACTTCAACGGTTTTCAAGTCAAACCCACGACCCGTATCCCAAACAAAGTGGCGCAAGCCCCCGAACATATGGTGCAAAAGCGCCCATGTGTAACCAAACAAAACCAGGCGCCCATACCAAGCCGAAGACACATCCTGAACCAGCGCATAAGCCTCAGGGCCGGTCGCCGCGGCCAGCAGCCACCAGGCCAATAAAACTGTACCGGCATAAAGCGCAACACCGGTGGCGCGATGCAAAATGGACAGCATCATGGTCAAGGTCCAGCGGTAAATCTGGATATGCGGCGATAAAGGGCGCGCCGCGCTTGGGCTAGGCTCAGACATATTCGGCTCCTAATGTGCGGATGAGGTCAGGCCCATCCCGGATAGACCCTCACTATATACAGAAACAAAGCCGTATGGCCAAGCATGATGGCGCGACAGGCGGTCGCATTAGACGTTCGCGTCTTGCCTCTCGGCAATGGCATCGGCAATCGCCAAAACGCGCTGCGCCATGTCGCGGTGCAGAAACTCGGTCATTTTACCGTTCACCGTCAACACGCCCTTGCCGGCATTGGCCGGTTCGTCAAACGCGGCGACAATGGCGCGCGCCTCCTCAATCTCGGCCGCTGACGGGCCAAACACCGCATTGGCGGTCTCTATTTGGCTCGGATGGATCAGCGTTTTGCCGTCAAAGCCCATATCAGCGCCGGCTTGGCACTCGCTGGCCAAGCCTTCGCCATTCGGGATGTCGATATAGACGCCATCAAGGATTGCCAGCCCATATTGGCGCGCCGCCAGCAGGGACAGGCTGAGCGCGGTCTGCATCGGCGCGCGGCCTTCGACCAAATTGGCGTGCATGTCTTTCGCCAAATCATTCGTGCCCATGCAAAAAACCGTCAAAGGACCGCTCTCGGCGCAGGCCGCCAGCGCTTGCAGATTGAAAATCGCCGCCGGTGTCTCGATCATGATCCATAAATCCATGCCCGCCGGCATGAGATCGGCAACTGCATGAATATCATCGGGTGTGGAAATTTTCGGTGCCAATAGCGCATGGGGGCGCGCCGCTTCCGGCAGGGCGGCAAAAGCCGCCACATCGTCTTTACCCCATGGTGTGGAAAGCGCATTGATGCGCACAATCAGCTCGCGCGCGCCATAGCCACCGGCGTTCAGCGCCGCGGCAATTTGCGACCGCGCCGTTTCTTTTGCATCGGGTGCGACCGCGTCTTCCAGATCGAGGATCAAGCAATCGGCGGGCAGGGCGCGGGCTTTATCCAGCGCGCGCGCATTGGCACCCGGCATATAAAGCGCCGAGCGTCGGGGGCGGATGGTTTTTGCTGCAGACATGAAGCGACTCCGTCTAAAATCTTGTCGAGCATAATCGTTTTTAAAGTGAGAACAAGGCAGACTATTGTGAGCGGCAAAGGCAGCATATTCGTGATTTCCAGCCAAGTGGTCAGCGGTCTGGTCGGGCTGAAGGCCATTATGCCGGCGCTGCGGGCGCTGGAATATGAAACCGTCTCGCTGCCGACAACCCTGCTGGCGGCGCATCCGGCGGCTTTTCCCGAACGCGGCGTCCCGGCCGGCGGGCCCATAGAAACGGGCCAAATGATCGAGATTGCCGATTGGCTGATCGGCGCCGGCGCCTTGGATGGCTGCGTCGGCGTGCTGACCGGCTATTTACCAAGCCCGGCGCATATTGATGCGGCAGCGCAGATTATTGCGCGCTTGAAAGCCGTCAATCCGTCTATTGTGTATTGCTGCGACCCGATTTGCGGCGATCATGGCGCGCTTTATCTGCCGCCCGAAGTTGCCGCCGGGATAGAAGACCGGCTCTTGCCGCTGGCTGATATCGCGACCCCCAATCTTTTCGAGCTCGGCCAATTGACCGGTCGCGGCGCGCTGAACGAGACGCCGGATGTGGTCGAAGCGGCGCGCAACCTTGGGTCTGAGTTGGGGATTGCCCATGTGGTCGTTACCTCGGCCCCGGCACCCCACGATCGTATTGCCACGTTGGCGATTGACGATGAGGTGATGCGCTGTGAAACCGCTCGTGCGCCGCAGGCCCCCTCCGGTATGGGCGATTTTTTCGCCGCGCTTTATCTGGGACTGAGATTAGCCGATGAGCCGAAAGCGCTGGGCATCGCCACAGCCACATTGGCCGATATGGCAGCGCGCAATTTGCAAACCGCCACACTGCCGCACGGGCCGGTGCAATTGGCCTCGCCTGCCATTACCGATAGGGTGAGTGTTTAACTAAGCCTCGTCTTTGATGCGGCTCTCTGATTAAGCCTCATCTTTGATGCGGCTTTGTGGCAAATGCGTTTGGGTCAGCAATTCGGCGATTTGCACCGCGTTCAAGGCTGCGCCTTTTCTGAGATTATCCGACACCACCCAAAGATTGAGCCCATGTTCGACGGTCGGGTCGGTGCGCAGGCGCGAGACAAAAGTCTCAAACTCGCCAACACATTCAATCGGCGTGACATAGCCCTCATCCTCGCGGCGATCGACCACGAGCAAACCCGGCGCTGCCTCCAAGGCCGCTCGCGCTTCCGTCTCGGAAATGGCGCTTTCAAACTCAATGCTGACCGCCTCTGAATGACCGACAAAGACCGGCACACGCACGCATGTGGTGGTCATTTGGATTTTCGGGTCGAGCATTTTTTGGGTCTCGACGACCATTTTCCATTCTTCCTTGGTCGAGCCGTCTTTCATGAACACGTCAATATGCGGGATGACGTTAAAGGCGATTTGCTTGGTGAAGTTCTCGCGCTTCAACTCATCATTGACAAACACGGCGCGGGTCTGGGTGAACAGCTCATCCATGGCCGCATTACCGGCGCCCGAAACCGATTGATAAGTCGAGACAACAACGCGCTTGATCGGCGCAATATCGTGCAGCGGCTTCAGCGCCACCACAAGCTGCGCCGTCGAGCAATTCGGATTGGCGATAATATTGCGCTGCTTATAGCCATCAATATGGTGCGGATTGACCTCCGGCACGATAAGCGGCACATCTTCATCCATGCGATAAAGCGATGAATTATCAATGACCACGCATCCGGCAGCAGCGGCCTTCGGCGCATATTCCTTAGCCGGGCCGGAACCCGCCGCAAAGAGCGCAATATCGGCTTTGGCAAAATCATAAAATTCCAGCGCCTGACATGTCAGCGTCTTATCGCCAAAGCTCACTTCTTTGCCTTGGCTGCGGCGCGAGGCGACGGCGTCGACACGCGCCACCGGAAAACCGCGCTCCGACAATATATTCAGCATTTCGCGTCCGACATTACCGGTCGCGCCGACAATGGCGACTACATAGCTCATGTTAAGCTCCTGCTTCTTCGAGCGCCGCCAAAATAGCGTCGCCCATGCCTTGCGTCCCGACACCGGTCATGCCGGGCTGCATAATATCACCGGTGCGGATACCCTTATCGAGCACGGTGGTGACGGCGTTTTCGAGCCTATCAGCATCGGCGCCCAAATCGAATGTATAGCGCAGCGCCATGGCAAAGCTCATAATCGAGGCAATCGGATTGGCCTTGCTTTGGCCGGCAATGTCGGGTGCCGAACCGTGCACCGGTTCATACATGGCTTTGGCTTTGCCGTTTTCGTCAGCTGCCCCCAAAGACGCGGACGGCAACATGCCCAGCGAACCGGTCAACATGGCGGCAATATCCGACAGGATATCGCCGAACAGATTATCCGTGACCAGCACATCATATTGTTTTGGATTACGCACAAGCTGCATGGCGCAATTATCGGCCAGCACATGCTCCAGCGCCAGTTCAGGGAATTCAGAGGTAATGATTTTGGTTACTTCCTCATTCCACAAAAGACCGCTTTCCATGACATTGCGTTTTTCCGATGAGGCCAGACGCTTACCGCGCTTCATCGCCAGATCGCCGGCGACACGGGCAATGCGTTCGATCTCATAGGTCTCATAGACTTGCGTATTGACGCCGCGGCGTTGGCCATTGCCAAGGTCTTCAATGCCGCGCGGTTCGCCGAAATACACACCGCCCGTCAGCTCGCGGACAATCATAATATCGAGGCCTTCAACAAGCTCGCGTTTCAGCGAAGAGGCATCAGCCAGTGCCGAAAAACAAATGGCCGGACGCAGATTGGCGAATAATTCCATATCGGCGCGCAGGCGCAACAGCCCGGCTTCAGGGCGCGCTTCATAGGCGACATTATCCCATTGCGGGCCACCCACGGCCCCGAGCAGCACCGCGTCAGAATCCATGGCTTTTTGCATGGCCGCATCGGAAATCGCCGCGCCATGCGCGTCATAAGCGCAGCCGCCGACAAGGTCTTCATCCAGCGTCACTTGAAAGCCACGCTTTTCGCCAAACCAGTCAATGACACGACGCACTTCGCCCATAACTTCAGGGCCAATGCCGTCGCCCGGCAGGATCAAAATCTTATGCATAAGTTTTTCCTTTAAACGCTCGAATTAACGCCCTATCAGCGCCAAGCTTGGTCGGCCAAATCGGCCTCATAGCTATCAATCGCACCGACTTTTTGCAGCGTCAGGCCGATATCATCCAGCCCTTCCATCAAGCACTGCTTGCGGAAAGCATCGACATCAAACGCAATTGTGCCGCCATCGGGGCCGTTAATCACTTGGTTTTCCAAATCGATACTGACCGTTGCATTGGCGCCGCGCTTGGCGTCATCCATCAGCCGATCGACATCAGCCTGCGGCAAGACGATGGGCAAAATACCGTTTTTGAAGCAATTATTATAAAAAATATCGGCAAAGCTCGGCGCGATAATACAGCGAATACCGAAATCCAAAAGCGCCCAAGGCGCATGCTCGCGACTGGAACCGCAGCCGAAATTATCGCCCGCTACCAAAATTTGCGCGTCGCGATAGGCCGGTTGGTTCAAAACGAAATCGTCGATTTCCGCACCCTCGGGCGTGTAGCGCATTTCGTCAAACAGGTTTTTGCCCAGTCCCGAGCGCTGAATTGTCTTCAGGAATTGCTTCGGGATAATCATATCCGTATCGACATTGATGATATCGAGCGGGGCGGCAATGCCAGTCAGCTTATCAAATTTTTCCATTCCTGCAGTCCTCGCCTAAAAATCACGAATATCGGTGAAACGACCGGTGACAGCTGCTGCTGCAGCCATTTCCGGCGACACCAAATGGGTGCGTCCGCCACGGCCCTGACGGCCTTCAAAATTACGGTTTGAGGTCGACGCACAACGCTCGCCCGGCTGCAATTTATCGGCATTCATCGCCAGACACATGGAACAGCCCGGCTCGCGCCATTCAAAACCGGCATCGATAAAGATCTTATCCAGCCCTTCTTTTTCGGCCTGTTGCTTGATAAGGCCCGAGCCCGGTACAACCATGGCCGAGACACGCGCAGCCACTTTGCGGCCCTCGGCAATCCTCGCGGCGGCGCGCAAATCCTCAATGCGGCTATTGGTGCATGAGCCGATAAAGACGCGGTCAATCTCCACCTCCTGCATCGGCGTGCCGGCCGTCAACCCCATATAATCGAGCGCCCGCTCGGTCGCCTTGCGGCGCGCCTCATCGGTAATGGCGGCCGGATCCGGCACCTCGCCCTCAATCGAAATCACATCTTGCGGGCTGGTGCCCCAAGTGACAAGCGGCGGCAGGTTTGACGCATCAATGGTAATCTCATTGTCAAAATGCGCGTCATCATCCGACACCAGCGTCTGCCAATAGGTCACCGCCTTATCCCAATCGGCGCCCTTTGGCGCTTTGGCGCGGCCTTCAAGAAAGGCAAAGGTTTTTTCATCCGGCGCAATCAGACCGGCGCGCGCGCCCGCCTCGATCGACATATTACACAGCGTCATGCGCCCTTCCATGGACAAAGCCTCAATCGCCGGACCGGCATATTCCAGCACATAGCCGGTACCGCCGGCCGTGCCGATCTCGCCAATAATGGCCAGCGCAATATCCTTTGCGGTCACATGGGCCGGCGCTTCCCCGACCACATTGATCCGGAAGTTTTTGGCTTTTGACTGAATCAACGTCTGCGTCGCCAGCACATGTTCAACCTCAGACGTACCAATACCGTGCGCCAGCGCGCCAAACGCGCCATGCGTCGAGGTATGGCTGTCGCCGCACACAATGGTCAGACCCGGGAGGGTGAAACCCTGTTCGGGGCCGGTCACATGCACAATGCCTTGGCGGATGTCATCCATGGCAACATATTCGATACCGAACTCGGCGCAGTTTTTTTCCAGCGTCTGGATTTGCAGCTTGCTTTCGGGATCCTCAATCGCCTCGACGCCGCCCGTGCGGTCCGTGGTCGGGATATTATGGTCGGCCAGCGCCAGTGTTTTATGCGGCGCGCGCGGGCGACGACCGGCCATACGCAGCCCCTCAAAGGCTTGCGGGCTGGTCACCTCATGCACCAAATGCCGGTCAATATAAAGCAGGCAGTTTCCATCCGCCTGAGCATCGACCAGATGCGCGTTCCAGATTTTATCGTAAAGAGTTGTCCCGGTCATAGCTGTCGCCTTTTCGTTCCGAGGCCCCGATAGTTTTGCCGGCCCCGTTCATGGGCGGCTCGGGGAGGAATTTTAGGCGTCAGCTTCGACGCTGGGTTCCTCCTGAGCCGCAGTTTGCGGTGTGGTTTCAATCTTGGCTGCTTTGGCGTCTGCCTTTGTGGTTTTTGTACGACGCTCGGCAATACGGGCCGCCTTGCCGGTCAGGCCACGCAGATAATACAGTTTGGCGCGACGCACACGGCCACGACGGACCACTTCAATGCTGTCGACCAAGGGCGAGTAGATCGGGAAAACACGCTCGACACCCTCGCCATAGGAAATTTTACGCACGGTGAAGTTTTCGTTCAGACCGCCACCGGCGCGCGCAATGCACACACCCTCAAAAGCCTGCACACGCTCGCGCGAGCCTTCAATGACTTTCACATTAACCTTCAGCGTATCGCCGGGTTGGAAATCCGGAACGGATTTTTCCGCCGTCAATTCGGCCATGTGCTCGTGTTCAATTTCACTAATCAAATTCATGTGTCTTCCCCTTAGGGCATCACCGTTTTACTTAAATCAGCGCGGGCCAGCTATCGCTTTGCAGCCAAGGCTTTCTCGCACCGGATGGGGGGATTTACCACGCGAATATAAGCTTGTCACCCCTTTTTGCAGCGAAATGACAAAAACTTGGCTAAGCGTCATCGCCGTCATATTTGGCCCATAAATCGGGCCGTCTTTCGCGGGTGATGCGTTCGGCCTCGCTGCGCCGCCAGCGGCGCAATTTTTCATGGTCGCCCGCCGTCACAATATCGGGAATGGCGCGGCCCTCAAAACTTTGCGGGCGGGTATAATGCGGGTATTCCAGCAACCCGTCAGCCCCGAAGCTCTCATCCTCGCCGCTTTCGGCTTTACCCATCACACCCGGGATAAGCCGCACCATGGCGTCGAGCATGGTCAGCGCCGCCATTTCGCCGCCCGAGAGAATATAATCCCCCAGCGACACCTCGATCGGCGCGCGCGCTTCGATAAAACGTTGGTCAACGCCCTCATAGCGATTGCAGATGAAAATCACCCCGGGGCCTTGCGCCAATTCACGCGCCAATTCTTGCGTGAAAGCGCGCCCGCGCGGGCTTGGCAGCAGCACAGGCAAGGGTGTCGGCATAGTCGCGGTGACGCTATCCAGCGCTGCGGCGGCGACATCGGCGCGCAACACCATGC
>CBFHSX010000003.1:0-78648 GCA_965658615.1 Alphaproteobacteria bacterium
CGGCGCATGGTGCTTGGCATTACGGTCTGGCACTATCTTTGCCGACCGGTGCGATTGACAAAACCGCGCAAGTGCTGACGCCGATGAATATGCGTCCGACAAAGCGCTTGCCTTACCCGATGCAGTTGGGCTCAGGCTCTTTCGACTTCAAACCGTCACTAACCTATAATGGCAATTGGGGCCAATGGCGGGTCGGGGCGCAAACCAGTGCCATCATTCGTCTGAACGACAATGATGAGGATTACCGCCTTGGCAATCGGCTGCAAATTCAAGGCTGGGCAATGAAAAACCTGACAGGCTGGGCCAGCGCTTCTATCCGTCTCGATGCCAGCCACCAAGGCGGACTTGATGGGCAAGACGCGGCCATCGCCCTGCCTGTGCCGACAGCGCAAACCCGCTCGCAGGGCGGCACTTATGCAAATCTGTCACTCGGTGTAAACCTTATCGGCCAAACCGGTCACTTGGCCAATCACCGCCTCGCCCTTGAGCTGGTCATGCCTGTGCATCAAGACGCCAAGGGCGTGCAAATGCAGCGCGATGAGACGCTGATGCTGGGCTGGCAAAAAGCCTTTTAGCGGCCAAAATGAGGGCGCGCGCTTTAATTATTGCGCGCCCGCATGCCGCCATCCACCGGTATCGCCGCGCCGGTTATATAGCTGGCCGCCGGTAAAGCCAAAGACAGGGTGATATGCGCCACTTCCTCCGGCATGCCATAGCGGCGCAAGGCGGTGCGGCGGCGCGCGAAAGTTTGTTTATGCTCATCCGGGATAAGTTCGGTAATGCCGGTATGGATCGGCCCCGGACACACGGCATTGACGGTGATGCCCTCTTTGCCGAGCTCGACTGCCAGACCCTTGGTCAGGCCGATAATGCCGTGCTTGGCCGCCGTATAGGGCGAATTGCCGGCACTGCCGCCCAGCCCCTCAGTCGAAGAAATATTGATGATGCGGGCACTGTCTGATTGGCGCAAATGAGCAAGGCTTTCGCGGATCAGCACTTGCGGGCCCTCCAGCATAATGGCCAGCGACTTATCCCAACTGGCCGGGTAATCCGCCATATCAATATTGGCAATCATGGCGATACCGGCATTATTGACGATAATGTCGAGACCGCCGAAAGCCGCCGCAATCTCGCCCGTTACCTTGGCAATCATCGCATTATCGGTCATATCCATGGCCCAGGCCTGTGCCGTGTCAAAGCCCGCCGCTTTAATTTCGGCGACCACCGCTTCGCACGCATCGAGCTGCAAATCCGTCACCGCCACATGCGCGCCTTGGCGGGCAAATAAATGCGCCGTGGCGCGGCCCATGCCACTGGCCGCCCCTGTGACAATAACCTTGCGACCTTCTACCGAGCGGCTCAATTCTTGATAATCCGACATAAATCCCTCCTGATATTTAGCCAAAGGCTAGGCTTTGGCGCCGCTTGTGTCCAGTCGGCTTTGCCGGAGGGC
The DNA here is from genome assembly GCA_965658615.1 of Alphaproteobacteria bacterium. Classification (GTDB taxonomy): domain Bacteria; phylum Pseudomonadota; class Alphaproteobacteria; order RS24; family RS24; genus UBA8337. Next base: position 1,454 of record CBFHSX010000003.1, read on the forward strand.
TTGCGCTTTACACAAGCGCCCCCTTGCGCCAAACTGCCCCAAACAGGAGGGGCCCATGAGCGAATTTCAAACCGTTAAAACCGATCTGCACAAGGCGCGTCTGGTCGCCGCCGGCGATAGCGCCGCCGATTTTGAACTGGCCGCGGGCGAAGCGCTCTTGCGGGTGGAGCGGTTTTCCTTCACCGCCAATAATGTCACTTATGGTGCTTCCGGTGACACGATCGGCTATTGGCAGTTTTTCCCGCCAAGCGCCCAAGAGGGCGACACTTATGGGCTGATCCCGGTTTGGGGCATGGCTGAGATCGTCGCCAGCCAATGTGACGGTGTCGCCATTGGCGAGCGGGTTTACGGCTATTTCCCCCCGGCGCATTTTTTGCGGGTCACCCCGGGGCGTATCAATGCGTATCAATTTACCGATATGGCGGAGCACCGCGCCGCGCTGCCGCCGATTTACAATAATTACACCCGCCTTGACCATGAGCCGGGCTATGAGCGCGCTTTGGACAATCATCGCGCCCTGCTGCAGCCCTTGCACGCCACCTCTTATCTGTTGTGCGACAAGCTTGAGATGGAAGACAATTACGGTGCCGAGCAGGTAATCATCGTCTCCGCCTCGTCTAAAACCGCCATTGGGCTGGCCTTTGGGCTGCGGCAAAATACGCCGAAGCCGCATATTATCGGCGTCACCTCACCGGGCAATATGAGTTTTGTCGAGGGGCTTGGCTATTATGATGCGGTGGTGAGCTATGATGATATTGCCGCCATCGCACCGGCACCCAGCACGATTGTCGATATGTCAGGCAATGGCGGCTATCTGGGGCGCCTGCACGCGCATTTGGGCGATCATATGCTGCAAACCGTCAATGTCGGGGCCACGCATTGGGAACATTTCGGCAATCATGAAGGCGATGCAGCGGATATTATTACGGCGCGGTCGGGCTTTTTCTTTGCCCCCTCACACGCCGCGCAACGCGCGCAAGAATGGGGCGCGGAAGAATTCAACAAGCGCATGATGGCGTTTCTCGCCGGCTCGATTGCCGGCGCGCAAGACTGGATGCAGGTCACCGAGGCGCAGGGTCTGGAGGCGCTGGCCGAGCGCTATGGCGCCATGATAGACGGGCAATTTAACCCGGTCGAAGGCCTTATCATCACGCTTTAAGAAAGAAAAAATAATGAATTTATCGCAACATCAAAAACCGATTGAGACCGGCTTTGGGCCGCGCCCAGAGCCGCATGAGCTGATGGCCGGTATTGACCTTGCCGGCAAAACCGCGCTGGTCACGGGCGGCTATTCAGGCATTGGCCTTGAAACCGTGCGCGCGTTGGTCAATGCAGGCGCGCATGTGCATGTGCCGGCCCGCGATGCGGCGCGCGCCAAAACCGCCTTGGACGGGATCATCGATGCGGCGCATATCGGCACAATCGATCTTGGCGATCTGAACGCAGTCGATAAATTCGCCGATGATTTTCTGGCGACGCATCAAAAGCTTGATTTGCTGATCGGCAATGCCGGCATTATGGCCTGCCCTTTGGCGCATACGGCGCAGGGGCTGGAAAGCCAAATCGGGGTTAATCATTTCGGTCATTTCCGCCTGATTAACCGCCTGATGGGGGCGTTGGAAGCAGCCCAAGGCGCGCGCGTGGTCGTGCTGTCATCCATCGCGCATCGCATGGGCGGTATTGATTTTGACGATATGCATTTCGCGCACCGCACCTATGATAAATGGGTTGCTTACGGCCAGTCGAAATCGGCCAAAGCCCTATTGGCGGTCGAGTTGGACAGGCGCGGCCAAGATAAAGGCATTACCGCTTTTTCCGTGCATCCGGGCGGGATTTTCACACCGCTGCAACGCCATTTGCCAAATGCCGAAATGGTCGCGCTGGGCTGGACCAATGAGGACGGCACAGCGTCTGAACGCGCCGCTGCCGCTTTCAAAACCACCACCACCGGCGCCGGCACCACATTATGGGCCGCCACCGCGCCCATATTAGACGGCAAAGGCGGTGTCTATTGCGAGGATTGCAATATTGCCGCCGCCGTCGCCGGTGATTCGAAAGATTTTAACGGCGTGCGGCCCTGGGCGGTGGACCCGGATAGTGCAGCCCGATTATGGGATGAAACCGAGCGCCAAATCGCCGCGCTTTAAGCCATTTCGCTGACATCGGGCCAAGCGGTTGCCTTGACGGCAGAGCGTGCCGCTATGGCCTGCCACCAGCTTTCCAGCACCGGCAAATCGGCAATCATGGCGCGGCCTTCCGCTGCGGCCGCGGTCGCCTCAATGACCGGATACATGAAATAATCGGCTAATGAGACCTCTGCACCGGCCAGAAAAGTGCTTTCGTGCAAGCGCGCGGCGACAATATCGAGATGGTAGCGAATGACCGGCAAGGCTTCTTCGATCAAGGCCTCATTTGGCGTGCGCCCCATTAAAGGGGCGACAACACGCGGCATGACCAGGCGTTCCTCGGTCACCGGAAACACATAATTGGCCGCCACATTGGCCCATTGCCACATGCGCGCTTGCGCTTCAGGCGTCTGCGCATGCAGCGCACCGCCATTATGCGCGCGGTCAATATATGAGCATATGGCCATGCTTTCATAAAAATGCAGCCCGTCAATATAGGCTGCCGGGGAGCGCATAAACGGGTGGTGCGCGGCCATTTCTTTCGAGCCTGAACCGGTCGGGATAATCTCCCAAGACAGCCCGGCCTCTTGGCCGACAATGGCGCAAATGCGGGTGAAAGTGGAGACGGTCGGCCCGTAAAGCACGAGTTGTTTGGTCATAGGGGGTCCTTCTTAAATGCTGGCGCTTATGCTAATTTGGGCACATGAGCGAAACAACACCAAAAGCCGCCTTTGACTGGCGCTGCCGTCCGACATGGCGCCGGGCGAGCTATAACACCATGTGGTGCCTGATCGGCTGTTCGATCGGCGATATGGGCACTATTCTGTATTTTCAAATCATGGGCATAGACTGGCCGGTCATGGCGATTATGGGGCTGGCCATGATGAACGGGCTCTTGACCTCAATTGCGCTGGAAACCGTCATTCTGGCGCGGCAAATGGCGCTGAAAGCTGCCTTTCAAACCGCCATCGGCATGTCGCTCATTTCGATGATTTCCATGGAAGCGGCGATGAATTTGGTCGATTATTGGCTGACCGGCGGTGCCAAATTAACCCTCGCCGTGCTGCCCGCCATGTGGGCGGCCGGTTTCATTACCCCGCTACCGTATAATTATTGGCGACTGAAAGCGCTCGGCAAAGCCTGTCACTAAAGCCTAGTCGACCTCGGCCAGAATTTTGCCGATAAAGGCAAAGGTTTCCATATTGATCGCCCGGCTGACCGGCGCGTCGGCGGCAAAGCCGTTAAAGCCATGATAAGCGCCCGGCACAATATGAAAATGCAGCGGCACGCCGGCTTCGGTCAGCTTGCGGGCATAGAGCATGTTTTCATCGAGAAACAGGTCCAAATCACCGACCGGCATATAAGTCGGCGGCAGACCCGATAGATCGTCGGCGCGCGCGGCCGCCGCATAAATCGGCACATCATCTTGGCCGCATAGATCGCCCAAATAGCTCTGCCAGCCAAACTTATTATAGGCGCGGCTCCAGACCAGCGTATCGGGCGCGTCATCCGAGGCGGGCGCAATATTCGTGTCGTCAATCATCGGGTAAATCAGCACTTGCGCGCAAATTTCCATCTCGCCGCGATCGCGGATCAGCAGGGCCAGACCGGCCGCCAAACCACCGCCTGCGCTAATGCCGCCAATGATGATTTTTTGCCGGTCAATGCCCAGCTTATCGGCATTGTCATAGAGATATTTCAGCCCCTGATAGCAATCCTCCAGCGGCCCCGGATAGGCCGTCTCCGGCGCCAGCCGATATTCGACCGAAGCGGCGAAACACCCCAGCCCTTGCGCCGCATTGAGGGTGAACATATCGCCCTGCGCGGCTTGGCCCATAATATAGCCGCCGCCATGCATCCAGAAAAATAGCGGGGTTTTGGCGCCCGTGTCTTTCGGGCGCATGACGCGCAGATCAATCATGTGGCCTTCGGTCGACGGCGCCTGCAGCACCTCCTGCACAATCGTCTCGGGGATTTCCAAGCCGGCGCTTAATTTTGCATCGCGGGCATCAGAGGCGGCACGACGTTGGTCGAGCCCGTCAATCAAATCGGGGCCGTCGCCCATTAAGGCGGCCAATGCTTCCAGCCCCGGCACCAAATCCGGATCGATATATTTTGATTTGCTCACGCCGCTGCTCTTTGGTTTATGCTAGTTCTCCAGCCTGAAATAAAGCCCCGCATTATCGACCAGCCGCTTGATGAGTTTGTCGCCCATGGCCGGTGCCGGTGTGTAAATGCCACCATTAACGCCGTCGCAATCGTGCAAGAGGCACATGGCGCTTTCGGCGATCATTTTTGAGGTCGAGCCATAGCCCGGATCCATATCGCCGCCCGAGGCCGCCTCAATGCGTTGATCGTCAGCCGTGATGCCGATGAAGAGATTATCGTAATGCCCGGCCTCGCGCGACGCCTTATCGGGACCTTCGCCCGGTTGCGGTACATCATCTCCGGCCAGCGGATTTGTGCCGGCGACCATTTCGGCCATCGCTTTGCCTTCATCCCCGGCACCGCAAACCATCATCTCGTCATATTTGAAATCCTTGCCATAGGCATGGTCCAAAAGCGCATTGGAGCGGTGTACGTTTTTGGTATTGATTGCCGCCATAATGAAAGGCGCAACCCACATGCCGGTCGCCGCATCCTCGTAAGGCGCATTATCGGCCGGTTGCTCGGGGCCTTGATGGCCATTGGCCAAGGAGAACGGATTGGCCAGTACAGCCAGCAGGCTCGGATCTTTCGACAAAGCAGCCATGGTCGCGCCCAATGAGGCCGCCGTGCCGCCGGAAAATTCGCCATTCATGGCGCGCACCCGCCCGTGCACTTGGTTGCAGGTCTGACCGAAACGCTGTTTGGCGGCTTGTTGCAGAAAATAAACGCCCAGATCAAACGGGATCGAGTCAAAGCCGCAACTATGCACAATGCGCGCGCCCGAGGCTTTCGCTGCCGCGTCATGCGCATTGATCATCTCATGCATCCAACCGGGCTCACCCGACAAATCGACATAATCCGTGCCGTGCGCAGCGCAAGCCGCGACCAGAGCCGAGCCGTAAAGCTGATACGGGCCGACTGTCGTCAGCAGCACTTTGGTGCTTTCGACCATAGCCGTCAAAGACGCCGCGTCATCGGCATCCGCCACCACAAGCGGTGTTTCCTCGGAGATACCCATTTCGGCGCGCACGGCTTTGAGTTTTTCAGCGCTGCGCCCGGCCATCGCCCAATTGACGCTGCGGCCATATTGCTGCTGCATATATTCAGCCACCAAACGGCCGGTAAAACCGCTGGCACCATAAACGATAATGTCAAAATTTTTGTCAGTCATGAAACTCTCCCTTTGGCACAGAGTTTAGCCCGCAAGGCCCATTCGGCAAGCGCCAAATAATATGCAATAGCGTTAAATCGCACTTTCCTTTTCGCCACGCTTTGTTAGGCTTTGCGCGGAGCATTTGTGAAGGGGAGAGCAATATGTCCAGCGTCACCGCCGAAACCGACCGTATTTATAAAGCCCGCCATTATGCGCTGGGCATTTTGGTTGTGGTTTACACATTTAATTTTATCGACAGGCAAATCCTGTCCATCCTGCTGGAACCGGTGAAAAGCGATCTCGGTCTGTCAGACACGGCCATGGGCATGCTGACCGGCTTTGCCTTCGCCATGTTTTACGCCACTTTGGGCATTCCGATTGCGCGCTTTGCCGACCGCACCAATCGGCGCAATCTCATCGCCGGCGCGCTGGCCATTTGGAGCGCCTTTACCGCGCTATCGGGTCTGGCACAAAATTTCTGGCACTTGCTGGCCGCGCGTATCGGTGTCGGTGTCGGCGAGGCGGGCTGCTCACCACCGGCGCATTCGATGATTGCCGATTATTATCCGGCTGAACAACGCGCCACAGCTTTGGGCATTTATTCGCTCGGCATCCCGTTCGGAATTATGTTCGGCCTGTTTGCCGGCGGCTGGATCAATGAGTTTTTCGGCTGGCGCGCGGCGTTTTTTGTGGTTGGCGTGCCGGGACTTGTCCTGGCGCTGCTGGTCCGCTATACGCTGGCCGAGCCGCCGCGCGGCATGGCAGAGGGACGCGTTGATAGCGGCGAACAGCCGAGCATTGGCGAAACGATGGCGTATCTTTGGCAGAAAAAATCCTTTCGCCATATGAGTTTTGCCGCGGCGCTGACCGCTTTTGTCGGCTATGGCTTTATCACATGGGCGCCGGCTTTTCTGATCCGCTCTTACGGCATGGGCACGGGCGAAATCGGCACGTGGTTCGGTCTTATTCTGGGTATTCCGGGCGGTATCGGCATTGCGCTGGGCGGCTATCTGGCCGATAAATTCGGCGCCAAGGACCCGAAATGGTATCTTTGGACCACCGCCATCGCGCTTTTGGTGATGACACCGTTCAACCTTATCGTCTATTTGGCGACCGACTCGACCATGTCGCTTCTCGGCATGATTATCCCGGTTCTGCTGGGGAATTTCTACCAAGCCACCACTTTCAGCCAAACCCAAGGCATTTCAACCCTGCGGATGCGCGCTGTCGCAGCCGGTATCCTATTGTTTATATTGAACTTTATCGGCCTCGGCTTTGGCCCGCAAGTGGTCGGCATTATATCGGATCTGCTGAGCGACAGTTACGGCACAGAAAGCCTGCGCTATGCGCTGCTGATTTGCTCGCTGGTCAATATTTGGGCGGCGGTGCATTATTTCATCGCCGGGCGGCACTTGAAGGATGATTTGGTCACGGAAGGCTGATTGTTAAATCCAATCAGCATGATGTGCGTATAAAACGCATGAGTGAAACACCACAGACAATCGAGGCGGAGCGCCCCAAAATGCGCTTCGCCTCCATGTTTTCCGAAATCGCGCCCTTGGTGGCGTTTTTTATCGTCAATCAATATTACGGGCTTTATGCCGGTGCGGCGGCGGCCGTGGCGGCTTCGGTGCTGCTCATCAGTGTCACTTGGGCGCTGGAAAAGCGTCTGGCGCGCTTTGCCATTTTCGCCACCTCCATCGCCGCGCTCTTGACCGCGGCCGCGATTTTGGCGGAAGAAAAAACCTATATCAAAATCCAGCCCAGCCTGTTCTCCGGCGCTTTCGCACTGGTGCTATTGGGCGGCGCGCTGCGCGGCAAAGCCATGATGAAGATCTTTTTCCACGCCCAATTTGACCTGCCCGAGAGCGTTTGGTTTCAGCTTTCGGTGCGCTGGGGGCTGTTTTTCGCCGCCGCCACACTGGCCAATGAGGTGGCGTGGCGGGCTTTGAGCGATGATGATTGGGTGTTTTTCCGTGTCTTTATCATGGCTCCGGCAACCGGCCTTTTTATGCTGGCGCAATTGCCGATCACGCTGCGCGGGCAAAAACAAGTCAAGCGCGCCATGGCTGCGGCCAATAAAAGCTAAAGCGACCCCCAGACCACGGCTATTGCCGGGCCAGAAAAGCGCGCCATAATTTCAGCACGAACAAGCCGATAAGCCATAAAAGCGCGAATTGAATGGCCAGCATTTTGCCTTGTGTCGTAGCGCTGGCAGCGCTGATTTGCGCCGTGCTCAAATCGGGAAAACCCCATAAAAGCCCAAGCAATTGCAGGTTCTCGACCCAATCAAGCATCATCACGACGGGCACAAGAATGACGCTGTTTTGCCATGACCCACCGCGCGCCGCGAGGGAAAACAGCCCGGCAAACAACGCCCCATAGACCAGCGGAAACAGCATATCCAGAAACAAGGTAAAACGGCCATGCAGCGCGCGGCCTTGCTCGCCGTAAAGCAGCATGCGGTCGACCAAATCATCGCGCTGATACGGCCCCATTGTGTCGAGCATGGGCGCGCCGAGCCGAGCTTGCAGCCATTGAAATGCGAGCATACAAAATACCACGCCGAGGACTGAGGCGAGCAGCGCACTGCGAGTGCTCAAGCGCGCCGCCCAGGGGACAAATTTTTCGAGCAGGCTTGTTATGGGTGATTGCATCTGCATCTCCTCTTGTTATGGTCTGTGGCGAAAATCAAAGCATAGTTTTAACCGCACCGGCAGGAGGTATTATGACACAAAATTATCAAGCCGTGATTTGGGATTTTGGCGGGGTCATCACCTCCAGCCCGTTTGAGGCCTTTAGGGCCTATGAGCAGGAAAACGGCCTGCCGACCGATTTCATCCGTATGATAAATGCGACCGATCCCGACACAAATGCCTGGGCACAATTTGAGCGCAGCGATATTGACGCGGCCCGCTTTGACGCGGCCTTTCGCGAGGAGGCACTGGCGCGCGGCCATGATGTGCCGGGCGCTGACGTATTGGCGCTTTTGGCCGGCAGTCTGCGGCCGGAAATGATCGCCGTGCTGGACGGGCTAAAGACGCGCGGCTATCGCCTTGCCTGCATCACCAATAATGTCAAAACCGGCAGCGGCGCCGGCATGGCGCGCACACAGGAAAAAGCCGATGCGGTGGCCGATGTCATGACACGCTTCGAGCATGTCATTGAAAGCTCAGAGGTCGGTGTCAGAAAACCGCAACCGGAAATTTATCATATGGCCTGCGATAAGCTCGGCGTAACACCGGACCAATGCGTCTTTTTGGATGATCTCGGCATTAATCTGAAACCGGCCCGCGCCATGGGCATGGGCACGGTGAAGGTGGCGAGCGCGGCGCAAGCGATCGAAGACTTGAGCGCGCTTTTGGGCCATGAGCTGCCCTAACAAAGCAAGCGCGGCGCATTAAAAAACCCCGGCAAATCGCTTTGCCGGGGTTTGTTTTGGCTGATCACAAGCTTGGTGCAGCGCCTTTAATGTGCAAGGGCACCGCTTGGCGCTTTTGGCGGGGTTTTGCGCGGGAACACCATTTCCAGCACAACCGCCAATGCCGGCAGCGCCGTCACCGCCATGATCATATTGATCATGAACATGAAAGTGAGCAGCAGACCCATATCGGCCTGGAATTTCAGTGCCGAGAAGGCCCATGTCGACACGCCGACAGCCAGTGTCAGCGCGGTAAACACCACAGCCATACCGGTCTCGTTCAGCGTCTCTTTAAAGCTTGCCGTCACATCCATACCGGTCGACAAATGGAACTGGATACGGTTGTAAATGTAGAACGCATAGTCCACACCAAGGCCAACCGCCAGCACCATGACCGGCAGGGTTGCGACTGTCAGGCCGATTTCCAGAACTTCCATGAACCAATAGCCCATAAACGTAGCCAGTGTCAGCGGTACGCAGCACGCAATCGTGGCGCGCCAATCGCGATAGGTGAAGATAACCAGCGCGATAATGGTCATGTAAACATAGATCATCATCGGCAGTTCAGAGACTTCGATCTCCTCATTCACCGCTGCCTGCACACCCATATTGCCGGAAGCAAGACGGATGGTCACCGGCACCACCTCATAGCTGTCAACCTTCACACCTTGCGCCCGCACCTGCTCGAGCAGCTTTTGCGGGTCGTCTTGATTGACGTCATAGGTAATGGCCAGAGCCGAGGTCACACCATCATCCACCACATCGGTTTTAATGCCGAGATCAATATTGCCCGGGCCACGCATGGGCGGGTCAGTGACAATGTGCAAATCGGCAACCGGTGCCGGATTATTGGCACGGAACTCCTTAACAGCCTTGGTCACGGTTTTAATCGTTGTGGCCTTGGCATCGTCAAGGAAGACCATTTGCGTCAACAGGGTGCATTCTTCGTTCAACAGACCGGTAGACGCGCCGATCGGGGTTTGTGCTTGCACCAGCGCATATTTATTGCGCGGCAGGGCTTGCCATTTCAAATTACCCTCATTGAAGCCCGAGCTGGACTGACGCGTCACATACGGCAGGGACAGCACCAGCGAGACACCCTCTACATTGCGCAGATACCAGGTGAACTCGTTCAGATATTTCATATAAGGATAATTAATGCAGGCCTCGCGCGGGGTTTCCACAATCACCGTCAGGAGATTGAGACCAAGCGCAAATTTATCGGCAATCGAGCGACTGTCGGCATTATAACGCGCATCCTCACGCAATTCCGGTGAGCCGGCATGCAGCGCGCCGACGTGACGGTTTTGGCTTTGGATAAAGGCCGTGGCGAACAAGATGACTGACAAGATCACCACAATCACCGCATTGCGCGGATTGGCGATATTGCCGAGTTTCTGCATCAGCTTGATGCGCGTCTCGCGCGCCTTACCGATGCGCTCGACAAAACCCTCTTCCACTTTGAAATAGCTGGCCAATACCGGCAGCATGACCAGATTGGTCAGGATTTTCAGCGCCACACCGATAGAAGCGGTGATGGCCAATTCCTGAATCATCTGGATCGGGATCAGGATCAGCGTGCCGAAACCGACAAGGTCAGTGACCAGTGCCATGGAGCCCGGGATCAACAGACCGCGGAAGCTGGACCGCGCCGCTTCTTCGCTTGATTTGCCGTTGGAAATTTCCGCCGTAATCAGATTAATCTGCTGCACGCCATGGCTCACACCAATGGCAAATACCAAGAACGGCACCAGAATGGCCAGCGGGTCGAGGCCATAGCCCAGAATATTCAAAATGCCGAACTGCCAGACCAGCGAGGTCAAGGAGCAGAACAAAGGCAGGAATGTCAGAACAATCGAGCGGGCATAGACATAGACCGACAAAATCGTCAGCAGGAAGGCGACGATGAAGAATTGCACCACCGTGCCCGCGCCATCGGCAATATCGCCGATCAGCTTGGCAAAACCGATGATTTGGACCTGATAGGTCTCATCCTCAAATTTATCGCGAATTTCGGTTTCCAGCTTTGAGGCCAAGTCGAAATAATCCAGCGGCTCGCCGGTTTTGACATCCATTTCGAGCAATTCGGCCCGCACCATGGCACCGGAGAAATCATTGGCAACAAGGCGGCCGACAAAACCACCGCGCACGACATTATTTGAAATAATATCCAGCGCCGGCTCACATGTCGTGGCCAAGCTGGCGGTTTTCAGACGCGACACGCATTGGTCGTCAATATTATCGATGGTGATTGTGCCGGGGATTACATCATCGGCGACAAAGCCGTCTTCCGTAATTTCAAAATAGCGCGAATTCGGCGTCCATAGCGAGGTCAGCGTATGGCGCGCCACACCCGGCATATAAAACAGCGCGTCGGTCAGATCTTTATATTCGGAAAAGAAATCCTTATTCCAAATATCGCCCTCGCGCATTTTCAAGACGACAATAATGCGGTTCGAGCCGAATAGGCGGTCACGATATTCTTGGAATGTTTGGATATATTCATGGCCGGCCGGCAATTGCTTTTCAAAGCCCGCGGTCATTTTCAATTGCGTCGCGTAATAGCCGCTATAAAGCGTAAAGGCGGCAAAAACCGCCAGAATCAACGCGCGTGATCGGAAGACAATGTCTTCTAATTTTTCAACCATAACGCCCTCCCCAGGCAAAAACGGACTGCTCGCGGCAGGCCGATATATGAGCCTGAATGTCACCGAAAAGACTATCAACTTCAAGCGAAAACATGCGGTTTGACGCAAAATGACGCAGGCGTCATTTTATACGCACGATTTACACATGGTTTTCGACTGCTAAGATGCAAGGGGGGCAAATATGGCCAAATCGAATGAGAATAATGACGATATCGACCCTGCGCTGGCACAGCCGCAAGGACCGATCGACGGCCGCCAATCAGAGGTGGCTTTGGCTATTCAGCGCGGCATGGTGCGGGCGCTGGCACAGCTCAATATTGCCTGTCTCCCGGAGGTGCCGCTGCCCAATCACCGTCGTGCCGATTTAATGGCGGTATCCGATAAGGGCGAGATTTGGATTATCGAGATCAAATCAGGTCTGGCTGATTTTCAAGCCGACACTAAATGGCCTGACTATTTGCCTTATTGCGATCGGTTTTATTTCGCCGTCGCGCCGGATTTTCCGACCGAAAGACTGCCTGAGGGGGTCGGCTATTGGCTGGCCGATGCCTATGGAGCGGAGATGCTGCGCGAGCATGGGGGCGAAAAACTGGCCGCTGCGCGACGCAATCTGATGCTACGGCGTATGGCGCGTATTGGCGGCTATCGCTGGGCGCGGCTGATGGATCCGAAATTCGGCTAAATTACCGCGGCGCGCGTTTGGCCAAAATACGTTGCAATGTGCGGCGGTGCATGTTCAGCCGACGCGCCGTTTCCGACACATTGCGATCACACAGCTCGAACACGCGCTGAATATGTTCCCACCGCACCCGGTCGGCCGACATTGGATTTTCCGGCGGCGCCGCGCGGCCTTCAGGATCGGCCGCCAAAGCGGCATGAATTTCATCAGCATCGGCCGGCTTGGCGAGATAATCGACAGCACCGCGTTTAACCGCCTCGACGGCTGTTGCAATATTGCCATAGCCCGTCAGCATAATAATGCGCGCTTCAGGGTTCTCGGCGCGCAGGCTTTCCACCACATCAAGACCGTTACCGTCATCAAGGCGCATATCAACCACGGCAAAAGCCGGTTTCAGCGATTTGCCCATGGTGATGCCTTCTTTGACCGAGCCGGCCACATGCACCGCATAGCCGCGGGCCTCCATGGCGCGCGACAGGCGCACCAACCATGGCTGGTCGTCATCGACAATCAATAAATCTTGTCCGGCGTGTTCGCGTACGGGCTGGTCTTGCATGGCGTTCTCCGTCTTCTACGCTCTATATAAGCGCGGCGCAGAGGATTTCAACACGGCCTGCGCTTAAACAGAAACAGCCCGCGTATCGACCAGTTTGGTGCGCGGCCAAACAATACGCACACACGCCCCGCCGGGCATGGCACCGTCGATCAATTCAGTGACCGAGAGATTGCGCGCGGTGATTTGCGCGCCCGAGCGTTGCAGCAGCGTGCGGGCGATGAAAAAGCCCAGCCCAAGGCCGAAGGCGTCATCCTTGACCGCCCGCGAACCGCGCGACGAGGTATAAGGCGCGCCCAAATGGGTAAGAATATCGGGCTTGAAGCCCGGCCCATCATCGGCAATATCGACGGTTACTTGCTGCGCCGAATAAGTCGCATTGACCCAGACCGCGCTGTCGGCAAATTCGGCGGCGTTTTCTATTAAATTGCCAAGTCCGTAAATCAGCTCCGGCGCGCGCGTCACAAATGGCTCGCCGGTCGCCAAAAGGCCATTGGCTTTGCAGCTCACATGAATTTCCTTGTCATGCATACCGGCTTCCAAAACCGCCTCCTCCAAAAGACCGGTGAGGGACAGGCGCGAAATCACCGGGTCTTCTTCCTCACTGCCCAGCGAGGACAGGATATCGCGGCAACGCAAGGCCTGTTCGCGCATCAAATCGACATCCTCGCGGGCGCTCTCGGGCAGGTCATCGCGCCGCGCCAGCTCTTTCGAGACCAGCACAATCGTCCCCAAGGGCGTGCCCAATTGATGCGCTGCTGCGGCCGCCAGACCATCCAGCGCCGATAGGCGTTGCTCGCGCGCCAACACAAAGCGCGTCGCCGTCAACGCCGCTGACATACGACGGCCTTCGCGGCTGACCCCCCAAACATAGGTCGGGATAAAAGCCAGCGCCAAAATCATCGCCGCCCAAATGCCGAAGCGGAACAGATCCGGCATTTGCGGCGCCGGACCATTCCACGGCAAGGGCTGGTGGAAAAACACAAGGCCGGTAACCAAAAGCGCTGCAAAAACAACCAAATAAAAGGTCGTGCGGGCGTCCAAAAGACTGGCGGAAATCGTCACCGGCGCCAGCAATAATAGCGCAAACGGGTTCATCAGCCCGCCCGTGAGATATAAAAGCAGCGCCAATTGCACCATATCATAGGCCAGATAAAGTGCGGTCTCCGAGCGCGTCAGCAAATGCGACACCGGATAGCGCAGCAAGAGCCACAAATTAAGACACACGGCCAGCACAATCACCAGAGCCACTTCGACAATCGGCAAATTAAAGCCAAAGCCCAAATACACTGTCAGCACAGCGACCGATTGGCCTAAAACAGCGAGCCAGCGCAAAAATACCTGCACGCGCAAGCGCACGGCGGGCGGTGTATTATTGCGGCTTTCTTGACCGAGCAGTGAATCATCGCTCATCGACATCATGTCTCTCCCATGCGAGCAGCTTGCGTCCGCTCTCACCTCAAGATATAACCGCCGCAGTTTCATTCAAGCAAGTTCGAAAAAAGAAAGTGGCCGCGCGCATGAGCCCGAAAGTCAAAACCAGCATTGCCCTTTCCTGTCTCGGCCTGGCGGCGATCATCGCCCTGCTGATCGGTGAGATGAACCGCGCCCCCGAAACGCTGCAGCCCAGCCGGCCGGATATTGGCGGCGCTTTTTCGCTGGTCAATCAGGACGGCCAATTGACCGATCAGACGGATTTTGCCGGTCGCCCGCTACTGGTCTATTTCGGCTTCACCTATTGCCCCGATGTCTGCCCCATGTCGCTCGATCTTTTGGGCGCAGCGCTGGACACGTTGGCCGAGAGGACACCACAAAAGGCCGCGCAACTGCAACCGGTCTTTATCTCGGTAGACCCGGCGCGCGACACACCGGCCCAGCTGAAAGATTATTTATCTTATTTTCACCCCGACCTGATCGGTCTGACCGGCAACCCCGAGCAGGTCGAGGCGGTGAAAAAGAGCTTTCGCGTCTATGCCGCCCAATCGCAAGAGCGCGACGCCAATGGCAATTATAATGTCGACCATTCCTCGTTTTTCTATTTGATGGATGGCGATAATCGCTATTTGGCGCATTTCAGCCATAATATGAGCGCTGAGGAACTGGCAGCAGGCATTGCCGCCAAATTGCCGTAACCGGTTTAGCCGCCGAACAGACGCTTAGCCGCCGAACAGGCGCTGCAGCAGGCCGCGCAGGCCACCTTTCGGGGCCTCGCCGCCGGGCAGGGTAACATCGGCGCTGATGGTTTTTTGCCCGGCCATAAAGACCCGCCAAATCTCCGCCGGCAGCCCGCTACCGGTTACCTTTTGCATAGCGCTGCCATCATCATTGCCGACCCAGACGCCGACAACCAAAGCGCCGGAATAGCCGATAAACCACGCATCACGCCAATTTTGCGAGGTGCCGGTCTTGCCGGCAATCTCCAGCCCCGCAAGTTTGGCACGGCGCCCCGTGCCGTTTTCGACGGCCTGGCGCAGCATGGTGTTGAGCGCGCCAATATGGTGCGGCGCGACCACCGGCAGCGGCAAGGGGGTGGAGCGGTCATACAAAATATCGCCGCTACCGCTCAAAACCGTCGTGATGATATGCGGCACGGTCTGCACCCCGCCATTGGCAAAATGCGCGTAAGCCGCGGTGAGCTGCAACAGCGTCACCTCATAAGCACCGAGCGCCAAAGACGGGTGAGCGCGTAAGGGTGTGGTCAGGCCGAGGCGGCGCGCCATATCGATAACCTTGTCGCGCCCGGCCTGCTCGCTGACCTGCACCGCGACCGTGTTGAGCGATTTGGCCAAAGCCGCCTGTGCCGTCACCGGGCCGCTATAGTCTTCATCGTAATTTTTCGGCTGCCAGCCATCAATCGAGAGCGGCGCATCGTCAAATGTGTCATCCGGGTGCAAGCCGCCCTCCAAAGCCGCCAGATAGACAATCGGTTTGAACGCCGAGCCCGGCTGACGGCGCGCCACAGTGGCGCGATTATACGGGCTTTCAGCATAAGAGCGCCCACCGACCAGAGCCCGCACGGCGCCATTTGGGGTCATCACCACCATTGCCGCTTGACCGGCTTGGCGGGCCGCGCCTTTTTCGTCCAGCACTTGGCGAATGGCGCGCTCGGCGGCCAATTGCAGGCGCGGGTCGAGCGTGGTGATAATATCCAAATCGGCTTTCGGGCGGCCGACAAAATCGGGCAATTGGTCAAGCGTCCAATCAACCGCATAATGCGCCGCATCGGATGAGCGATTGACAATGCTCACTTCTTGGCCGGCCCAGGCCGTCAATTCGGCGGCGCTTAAATGGCCGGTCTCGTGCATGGCGCGCAAGACCAATTGCGCCCGCGCCCGCGCGCCTTGCGGATTGCGGGTTGGCGCATAGCGGCTCGGCGCTTTCAAAAGACCGGCCAGAAGCGCCGCTTCGCCGGTCGTCAGACTTTGCACCGGCCGGTTGAAATAGGTCTCCGCCGCCGCTTGCACGCCATAGGCCCCGGCACCGAAATAGACGCGGTTGAGATAAAGCGCCAAAATATCCTGCTTGCTGAATTGGGCTTCCAGCCAGAACGCCAAGAGCAGTTCTTGGATCTTGCGCTTATAGCTACGCTCGGGCGTCAAAAACACGTTTTTGGCCAATTGCTGCGTCAGGGTCGAGCCGCCCTGCACTGTGCGTCCGGCCCGTAAATTGGCCACAACGGCGCGCGCCAAGCCGCGCGGGTCGAGGCCCAAATGATCAAAGAACCGCCGGTCTTCAATCGCCGTCACGGCGGCCACCAAATCCGACGGCAAATCATCAAAGCGTAGGGGCTGGCCGCCGCGTCGCCCGCGCCGTGCCACCAACTCGTCTTCATATGAATAGAGACTGAGCTCGGCCTTGGCGCCGATCTTCCAAAGATCATCCGTGTCGGGTAGGTCGAGCGCATAGGTGAACACCAGACCGGTCAGACCGATCAGCCCCCATAGGGCGACCAGAACGCTCCAATAAAGCCAGCGCCAGCGGGGCTTCAATGTCTCTTTTGGCGTTTCTTGTGGCGCGCTCATGCGGTGATCCCGCGCAATGGTTTAAATATCCAAATTGGATACGGCCAGCGCATTATCTTGAATGAACTGCCGGCGCGGCTCCACCACATCGCCCATAAGCTGCTCGAACAAATCATTGCTTTCGGCGACATCTTGCACGCGCACCCGCAAGAGCGAGCGTGCATCCTTATCCAATGTCGTTTGCCATAGCTGCTCGGGGTTCATCTCCCCCAGCCCCTTATAGCGTTGCAGCGCAATGCCGGTGCGGCCCTGATCGAGCACAGTGGCCAGCAATTCGCTCGGCGTGTTAATGGCGATGCGCTTATCCTTAATGGCCAGCTCGGCCGGGTCGAGATAGACGCTTTGCAGCGCCGGTGCCATGGCATCAAGACGCTGTGCATCAGCCGAGGCGATGAGCGGGCCGTCAATATGAAACGCCTCGCGCACCCCGCGCAATTCACGCGCAAAGGTCAGACCGCCATCATCGGTCGGGGCGCCGCCCCAGCCGCGCTCCACCTCATCAGCCATGCGGTTCAGCCGCGCGGCAATATATTGCGCGCTTTGCTCGGCCATTTCGCGTTTCGACAAAACCTCCGGCGTCAGCGCTCCGGCAATGGCGGTTTGTTCGATGATGAATTGCGGATATTTCGGCGGCAAGCCGTTCAAAATGGTTTTGATCTGACGCGCTTGCTCCAGCATTTCGGCCAAATCGGCACCGCTTCTCTGCTCGCCCGAAGCCATGGTCAGCACGGCTTCGCCAAGCCCTGCTTCGATCAGGTAATCCTCCAGCGCCGCGTCATCTTTCAGATAACGCTCAGCGCTTTGGCGGCGGATTTTATACAAGGGCGGTTGCGCGATAAACAAATGCCCGCGCTCAATCACCTCCGGCATTTGCCGATAAAAGAAGGTCAGCAAGAGCGTGCGAATATGCGCCCCGTCGACATCAGCATCGGTCATGATGATGATTTTGTGATAGCGCAATTTATCGACATTGAAATCCTCGCGGCCAATGCCTGTGCCCAGCGCCGTGATCAGCGTGCCGATCTCATTTGAGGACAGCATTTTGTCAAACCGCGCGCGCTCGACATTGAGGATTTTACCGCGCAAGGGCAGCACCGCCTGATTGGCGCGATTGCGCGCCTGTTTGGCAGAGCCGCCGGCACTATCGCCCTCAACAATGAATAATTCGGACTGCGCCGGATCGCGCGACTGGCAATCAGCCAGCTTGCCGGGCAGGCTGGAGACATCCAGCGCCCCTTTGCGCCGTGTCAGCTCGCGCGCTTTACGCGCCGCTTCGCGCGCCGCGGCCGCCTCAACAACTTTATTGATAATTGCTTTGGCTTCATTCGGGTGTTCTTCGAACCAATCATTCAGCACTTCATTGACGACGCTTTCGACCACCGGCCGCACTTCCGACGAGACCAGCTTGTCTTTTGTCTGGCTGGAGAATTTCGGGTCCGGCACTTTCACCGAGAGAACCGCCGTCAGTCCTTCGCGGCAATCATCGCCCGACAGCGCGACTTTTTCCTTTTTGGCAATGCCCGATTTATTGGCGTAATTATTCACTGTGCGGGTCAGTGCACCGCGGAAACCGGCCAAATGCGTGCCGCCATCGCGTTGCGGGATATTATTGGTGAAGCACAAAACCGTCTCGTGATAGCTGTCATTCCACCACAGCGCCAGTTCGACACCAATATCCTCAGCCTCGGCGCGCAGCGCAATCGGCGTATCGATCAGGGTTGATTTATGGCGGTCGAGATATTGGGCAAACGCTTCCAGCCCACCTTCATATTTCAGCTCGATACGCTTCGGCTCGGCACCGCGTCGGTCTTCAAGCACAATGCCGACGCCGCTATTCAAAAACGCCAACTCGCGCAAGCGGTGCTCCAGCGTCTCGAAATTAAACTCGGTCATGGTGAAGGTCTCTGCCGAGGGGTGGAAGGTCACATGCGTGCCGTTATCCTCCGCCTCGCCAATCACCGCCAAATCCTCTTCAGCCTCGCCATGCGCGAAACGCATTTTGTGGAGCTTGCCGCCGCGGCGAATGGTCAACTCCAACCAATCTGACAGCGCGTTGACGACAGAAATACCAACGCCGTGCAAACCGCCGGAGACTTTATAGCTGTTTGAGTCGAACTTACCGCCGGCGTGCAATTGCGTCATAATGACTTGCGCCGCCGAAACGCCTTCTTCCGGGTGCATTTCGGTCGGGATGCCGCGCCCATTATCGGAAACCGACACCGAGCCATCGGCGTTCAGCACCACTTCCACCGTGTCGCAATGACCGGCCAAGGCCTCATCGATGGAATTGTCGACCACCTCATAGACCATATGGTGCAGGCCGGTGCCGTCATCCGTATCGCCAATATACATGCCAGGGCGTTTTCGAACCGCCTCAAGGCCTTTCAAAACCTTAATCGAGGAGGCGCCATATTCGCCATTATCGGTTTCCGGCAGATCCTGTTCACTCATGCGTCTCGCCCTATCTTTCTATGCCGACCCAAGGGTCGTCTCATTATCGCTCAATCTTATGGCGGTGGTTTCCCCAAAGCCGGTGAAAGCCGCTTCATCGGTGCCGGTAATCCAGCTTTGCCCGCCCAAAGCGGTCAAGATCTCGGCCAAAGCGGCGCGGCGTTGGCCGTCCAAATGCGCCGCTACTTCGTCGAGCAGCAGCATGGGCACGTCGCCGGTGCGCGCCGCCACGCTATGCGCTTGTGCCAGAATAAGCCCGACCAGAAGCGCTTTTTGCTCGCCGGTCGAGCAATCACCGGCCGGCATGCCCTTAGCGGCATAGACCACTTGCAAATCGCTGCGGTGCGGGCCCGATAAGGTTCGACCGGCGCTGGCATCGAGACCGCGCGCTTGGCGCAATTCAAGCCGAAACCCGTCCTCAACATCGAGCGCTGACTGGGCGCGTAACGCCGCTTCCAAGGCGCCCTCCAGCGCCACATCGGCGCGCGGGAAAGCCGCTTCAGGGATCGCCGCCAGTCCGACCGCCAACGCATCCAACGCGACAAGCCGCGCCGCCGCAAGGGCGACGCCGTGCAGCGCCATTTCTTCTTCCAGCCCGTCGAGCCAGCTATTTGCCTCAAACGCCGTCCCCGGTGTTTGCAATAAACGGTTTCTTTCGCGCATGGCTTTTTCATAAGCCGCGATATGGCGCGACAGACCGGCATCGAGGCTTTGCGCGAAACGGTCGAGGAATTTGCGCCGACCGGCTGCGCCATCGCCAAACAGGCGATCCATAGCCGGCGTCAGCCAAAGCTGCGGCACGGCGCGCGCCAGCTCATCGACGCGGGCATTTTCGCCATCAATCCGCACCTGTCGTCCGCTCTTATTGGCCGCACCGCCAAAACCCACACCGGCGCGCAAGGCGCCGGTCGGTCCGTCAATATCGGCCAGCACGGTCCAGCCGCCGAGCCGGTCTTTTTGCATATCCTCAAGCGCCGCACCGCGCAAACCGCGGCCCGCCGCCAAGATGGAGACGGCTTCCAGAATGTTGGTTTTGCCCATGCCATTGGGACCGGTGATGATGACCGCGCCGCCCGCGCATGATATATCCAGCGCCGCATGCGAGCGGAAATTGGTGAGCCGCAAACGGGTAATATGGGGTGCGGCAAAATCTGTTTGCAGATCCGCTCTTGCCGCACCATCGGGCAGCGTGTCAGCCATGACAGCGCGCGGCTCCATCTACACCCGCATCGGCATCAGCACATAAAGCGCATGCGCATCTTCACCGTCGCGGACAATGGTCGGCGAGCCACTATCGGCCAGCTCGAAAGTTGCGGTTTCGCCGTCCAACTGGCCGGTAATATCCATCAGATAGCGCGCATTAAAGCCGATTTCCATGGCCCCGGCCGCATACGCCACGGCCAGCTCATCACTGGCCGAGCCGCTATCGGGATTGGAGACGGACAGGCCCAGGCGGTCCGTGTCGAGCTCGAGCTTGACGGCGCGCGATTTCTCGCTGGAAATAGCCGAGACGCGATCAACGCTTTGCGCAAAGCTTTTCGCATCGACACTCAGCACTTTGTCATTATCCGATGGGATGACCCGCGTATAATCGGGGAATTTGCCGTCGATCAGTTTCGAGGTCAGGACAATATTGGAAAAGGCGAAATTAATTTTTGTGTCCGAGACTTGCAGCGACACCTCGCCTTCTTCCTCTTCCAGCAATTTTTGCACCTCGCCGACGGTTTTGCGCGGGATGATAATCGCCGGCATGGCCTCGGCCCCGACCGGACGCTCCATTTGCACCCGCGCCAGACGGTGACCATCAGTCGCCACGGCGCGCAGCAATTGCGCGCCATCTTCTTCCAAAGCGTGCAGATAAATGCCGTTCAAATAATACCGTGTCTCCTCGACCGAAATGGCAAAACGCGTCTTGTCGATAAGACGGCCCAAAGCTTTGGCCGGCAGGGCAAAGGCGACAGGCATTTCGTCGCGCGCCATGACTGGGAAATCTTCTTTCGGCAGGGCTTGCAGCGCAAAGCTTGATTTGCCGGCCGTCAGATTGAGGCGGCCGCCTGTCTCGTCTGTCGCCAATTCGACCTGCGCGCCATCAGGCAATTTGCGGACAATGTCATACAGCATATGCGCCGGCGCTGTAATGGCACCTTCCTGCGCCACTTCGGCCTCGACGCGCTCGCGCATTTCAATCTCCAAATCCGTGGCGGTGAGACCCAAAACACCGTTTTCGGCCTCGAGCAGCACATTGGATAAGATCGGGATAGTGTTCCGGCGTTCGACGACGCTCTGGACATGGTTCAGCGCTTTTAACAGATCACTGCGTTCAATCGTTGTTTTCATTTGATCCTCTCCTCACACAAGGCCCGCGCGGCTTGGTTATGGCTTTCATCCGAGCGGATGGCCTGCATGAGGGCGCTATCATGGCGTTTTATGGCCCCGAAAGCTGTGCCGAATCAGGCGCATCCATATGTCAAAAACATACCAGAATTCCTTGCCAGACGGGCAGTTTTTTTCACCTTTTCGGGGGATGAAAAGCGGTTTAAGGCTAGTTTTCCAGCATCCGCCGCAGGAGATCAACATCCTCATCCAGCGCCGGGTCTTCTTCGCGCAATTGTTCGATTTTGCGCACGGCATGGATAACGGTTGTGTGGTCGCGGCCGCCAAATTTGCGACCGATTTCCGGCAAGGAGCGTGTCGTCAATTGCTTCGACAAATACATGGCGATTTGGCGCGGGCGGGCAACAGAACGGGCACGGCGCGCCGATAGCATATCGCCCATTTTGACGTTGAAATATTCCGCCACACGGCGCTGAATTTCATCAATGGTGACACGACGCTCGGAGGCGCGCAGCAAGTCACGCAGCACGTCTTGCGCCATTTCCAAGCTGACCGGACGGCCGACAAAACTGGCATAGGCGATGACGCGGTTAAGCGCACCTTCAAGCTCGCGCACATTGGAGACAATGCGCTGTGCCAAAAACTCCAACACTTGTTGTGGGGTGGCCATGCCCTCGCCACGTGCTGACAGCGCATCGGCTTTTGATTGCAAAATACCCAGACGCAGCTCGTAATCGGTCGGGTGAATATCGGCCACCAGACCCCAGCCAAGGCGCGAGCGAATGCGTTCCTCAATGCCCTCCAAATCGGTCGGCGAGCGGTCGGCGGAAATAATCACCTGCCGGTTATGGTCGATCAGCGCATTAAACGTATGGAAAAATTCTTCCTGCGTGCTGTCCTTGCCGGCAATGAATTGGATATCGTCAATCATCAGCACATCGACTTCGCGAAATTGCTGCTTAAAGGCCATTGTGTCCTTAAAGCGCAGCGCGCGGATGAACTGATACATAAATTTTTCAGCCGACAGATAAAGCACATTGCGCGACGGGTCCTGACGGCGGATCTCCCAAGCAATCGCGTGCATCAAATGGGTTTTACCAAGTCCGACACCGCCATAGAGAAATAGCGGATTAAAAGCGACGCTGCCGGCTTCGGTCAGACGGCGCGCGGCGGCATGCGCCAGCTCATTGGATTTGCCGACAATGAAATTGTCAAAGGTAAAGCGCGGGTCAAGCGGCGCGCCGACATCCTCGCGCCCGCTCGGCTCGACAATCGGCTCAGACGGCGCGGCTTGGCGCAAAGGTGCCGCCATCGGGCTTTTTCGCGGTGCCACGGCTTTTTGTTCGCGCACTTCCGGCGGTTTTTTCTCGCTCGGTGCCCATTCCGGCTGCAACTCGATTTCAACTTTACGAATGCCCGCATCCTCAGCCTGCCAATGGTCGCGAATACGATTGAGGTAATTGGCTTCAATCCAGCTGCCGACAAAACGCGTCGGCACATGCAACACGATAACGCCCTTGCGGGCCGTGCGCACATTTAGCGATTTGAACCAGCTATTAAAAGTCGCCTCGCCAAGCTCGGCGCGCAAGCGCGAGCGCACGCGGTGCCATTGTGTCGTGACGGTTTCGGGAACAGGCTGGACCGTTTCAGAAAATTTCGTGTCATCCATTTTGCCGTCCCGCTCGCTCATTTTTTTATCCCTTTTTTAACCGCGATATGCGGTGATGACACGCGCCGAGCTGGTATCGGCTTTTCGGGTGCGCTGCGAGCAATCGACTGAATTGCGGCCCTGTGCTTTTCTCTTTTCGCCAATAGCGGCCAAAAGAGAACCCCCCCGTTTTCGCTAACCCCCTAGATTCATTTCCAGAATCCGCTTGAGGCTTAAAAAGCCCTAAAAGCTGCGGGTTTCAACGTGTTTTGACGATACAAATAAGAGGCGGGTCTGGCAACGGGAAGAAAAAGAGAACAGGAATTTTTTTTCAACGTTTTTTCATTTTTCTGTCATGCCCCCGACAAAAAACGCCCGCTGCAACAAGCGGGCGTTTTTCTAAATCTCGATCGACACGGAGCGGCCCGAAGGCCGCGCGTCGATTTTAAACAATAGCGCTGACGCGTTTGGCCAAACGCGACACTTTGCGCGAGGCGGTGCGCTTGTGCAGCAGGCCTTTTTGACCGGCGCGCGCAATAGCCGGCTGCGCCGTGCGCAGTGCCGTTTCAGCAGCGGCTTTGTCGCCCGCGCTTATGGCTTCTTCAACGCGACGGATAAAGGTCCGCATCTTCGAACGCTGGTCACGATTACGCGCTGTGCGACGCTCGATTTTACGAACCATTTTCTTGGCTGACTTTGTGTTGGCCATATTAATGTCCTGTTCTCAAATTAACTGTGCCCGGTCAAGCCGGAAGCGGCTTTATTAGGCAGATGGCGCGTTATAGGCAAGATGACCGATGAGGTCAAGACCCGTGCGGGGTTTTTCACGCCCCCTATGCGCGGCCCTATTTATTGCTGAATTTGGGCGCGCGTTTTTCGATAAAGGCCGCCATGCCCTCACTTTGATCATCAAATGCAAACAGCGAATGAAACACGCGGCGTTCGTAATGCACGCCCTCTTTCAGCGTCGTCTCATAAGCTACATCAACGCATTCCTTCACCGTCAGGACAGATGGCAGGGATTTCTCGGCAATTTTTTCGGCCACGGCGATCGCCTCGCCGACCAGATCGGCCAGCGGCACAATGCGCGAAACCAGCCCGCAGCGCTCGGCTTCTTCGGCATCCATCATGCGGCCGGTCAGGCACATTTCCATGGCTTTGGATTTGCCGACAAAACGGGTCAGGCGTTGTGTGCCACCGGCACCCGGAATAACGCCCAGATTGATCTCGGGCTGGCCGAATTTGGCATTATCCGCCGCCAGAATGAAATCGCACATCATGGCCAGCTCGCAGCCGCCACCCAGCGCATAGCCTGCCACAGCGGCAATAATCGGTTTGCGCGCTTTGGCGGCGGCTTCCCAATTGGCGGTGATGAAATCTTCTTTCATCACATCGGCGTAAGATTTCGGCGCCATTTCCTTAATATCGGCACCCGCCGCAAAAGCTTTTTCCGAGCCGGTCAGCACCATGCAGCCAACCGCATCATCCTTGTCAAAGCCCTCAATCGCATGCGTCAGCTCATTGGCCAACGCATCGCATAGCGCATTCAGTGCTTGCGGGCGGTGCAGGGTGATAAGGCCGACGGGCCCGCGTGTTTCAACCAGAATATTTTCGTATTTCATAATTCCCTCCGCCCGCTTTTCAGGCGCCCGTATCTAGCGCTTGGGTGCCAAATCAAAGATTACCAAATCCGCCGTTAATGTGATGCGCAAGATTTCGCCTTTGCGCGTGAAAGTCAAGACATTGGCCGTGCTCTCGGTTGTGCGCCAACCCAGATTGGGCAGGGTAGCGGCGTAAAAGCCGCGAATATCTGTGAGCGCAATATCGCCATCGCGCAGCGCCGTGACCTGCACAATACGGCCCTCGGGCTTGTCAAACACCATGGCCCCGTCTTGCAGCTCGACCACGCCATCGGCGAGGGGCATATCGTCAATCGAGGATAGAAAACCGGCCGCCTGCAAAGCTGCGGGCAGCGTCAAGAAAAGGGTCAGCAGGTAAGCAAAAGCAATGCGCCGCATGATGGGTTCCTATTTCTGACAGCGCGGACAGTAAAAACTCGACCGCCCCGACTGCACCAAACGCTTAACCTTAGCATGGCAATCTTGTGTCGAACAGCCATCGCCTTCGCGGTCATAGACCAAAAACTGATGCTGGAAATAACCGAGCTTGCCATCGCTATCGGCAAAATCGCGCAGGCTCGAGCCGCCCGCCTCAATGGCGCGCGCCAAAACCGTGCGAATGGCGGGCACCAAACGCGCCACACGCTTCGGCCCCAAATTACCGGCCTGACGCCGCGGGCTGATGCCGGCCATAAAAAGCGCCTCGCAGACATATATATTGCCCAGCCCCGCCACCACGCGCTGGTCGAGCAGGAGATTTTTGATCGGGGTTTTTTTACCCGCGCAGGCCGCCAGTAGCGCGTCCTCATGAAACCCATTGCCCAAAGCTTCGGGCCCCATCGCCTGTAAAAAGGGCGAGCTTTCCGGCGCGCCCATGACCAAATCCATAAAGCCGAAACGGCGCGGGTCGGCATAAGACAAAGTGCTGCCATCGTCGAAATCAAAACGCACATGCACATGTTTGGCCGCCACCGGCGCGGCCACATCATGCGCGTAATCACCGGGTGCCAAGGCGGGGCGGTCGGGCGCTTCATGCATATAGCGGCCGGTCATGCCCAAATGGCTGAGCCAGAAAAACACATTTTCATCTTTATGCATTTCGCCGAGTAAATATTTGCCGCGTCGGCTAAAGCGCGCCAAATGTGCGCCGGTCATTTGGGCGGCGAAATCTTCGGGAAAAGCAAAACGCAAATCGGGCCGCGCCAAATGCACATTCGTGATGCGGCGGCCTTCAATATGAGGGGCCAATCCGGCGCGCACGGTTTCGACTTCGGGCAATTCAGGCATGGCGGCATCATAGCGGCGATAGGGCCCCGCGCAAGCTGCCAAAACGCCGCCGCTTCTTTCTTTGCCTTTATCCCGCCTATCGGCTATTTTCCGCCGCATGGAAGTAAGTGATAAATCCGACACAACCAGCTTCGGCTTTAAGACCGTGCCGACCGGCGATAAGCAGTCCATGGTGCGCGGCGTGTTTGACGCGGTCGCCGATAAATATGATCTGATGAATGATCTGATGTCGGGCGGGCTGCACCGGATCTGGAAAAAGCGCATGATCGAAGCGCTTTATATGCGCCCCAATAAGCCGCAGCAGCTTGTCGATGTGGCGGGCGGCACAGGCGATATCGCTTTTCGCGCCATTGCCCGCGGGCAAAGGATAAACGCCCCCATCACGGCACAAGTGATCGACGCCAATGAGCAAATGGTGCGCGTCGGGCGCGACCGCGCCGCCAAAAACGGGCAATCGCAAGTAGACTTTCTGACCGGCACGGCCGAGGCGCTGCCGCTGGCCGATAACAGCGTTGATCTGGTCACCATTGCTTTCGGTATCCGCAATGTCACGCATCGCGACCGCGCCTTGGCTGATATGCACCGCGTGCTGAAGCCGGGCGGTCGCTTTGTCTGTCTGGAGTTTTCGCATATGCCCAGCCGCCTGTTGCAGCGCGCTTATGATGCTTATTCGTTCACTGTCATCCCGCCCATGGGCGCGCGAGTGACCGGTGATGCGGCGGCTTATCAATATTTGGTCGAGAGCATTCGCCAATTCCCCACCGCGCCGGCTTTTCTGGAAGAGGTGAAGGCGGCCGGTTTCAAACGCGCCGGGTTTCAATTGATGAGCGGCGGCGTCGCGGCTTTACATATGGGCTGGGCCTAATGCGCCGCCTGTTTCGCCTGATGGCCATGTTGCGGCTACTGCTGGCGCAAGACGCGCTTTTGCCGCCGGATTTTTTCACCCAAGCGCCTTTGCGCATAAGGCTGGCGCGACGGCTGTTCACCCTTGGCGTCAAACGCTATGGCGACGAGACACGCGGCCAGGCCCTGTCAGATAAAATCCGCAAATTGGGCCCGACCTATATCAAGCTCGGTCAATTTTTGGCCACCCGACCCGATATTATCGGCCCTGCCATGGCCCGCGATTTAACCTATTTGCAAGATCGGCTGCCGCCTTTTGCCGATAAGCAAGTGGCGCGCATTTTGGCCGCCGAACTGGATGCGCCGGAGGCGGTGTTGATGGATATGGGCCCGCCCATTGCGGCCGCCTCCATCGCGCAAGTGCATCAAGCCACGCATCGCCAGACCGGTGAAAAACTGGCGGTAAAAATCCTGCGCCCCGGTGTTGAAGACCGCTTGCGCGGCGAGCTCGCGCTTTTGGGCCGCATGGCTGCCTTGGCGGAAAAATATATCCCCGCCACGCATCGCCTGCGTCCGGTGGAGGCCATAACCACATTGGCGCGCTCGATACAGGGCGAGACGGATTTTCGCATGGAAGCCGCAGCGCTATCGGAAATGGGCGAAAACAGCGCCGCCGATAAGGGTTTCGCCGTGCCGAAGATTATTTGGGAAGCCAGTGGCCAGCGCGTCTTGACCATGGGCTGGGTCGATGGCGTCAAAGCCTCGGATATTGAGGCATTGAAAAAAGACGGGCATGATTTATCCGATTTGGCGACACGGCTTCTACAAATCTTCCTGACCCTGACCCTGCGCGACGGCTTTTTTCATGCCGATATGCACCAAGGCAATTTGCTGGTGCAAAAGGACGCTACGATTGTCGCCATTGATTTGGGCATTTGCGGACGACTGGATGGGGATAGCCGCCGCTTTTTGGCCGAGATCCTGCACGGCTTCATTACGCGTGATTATAAAACACTGGCCGAGGTGCATATTGAGGCGGGCTATGTGCCGGCGCATCATGATGTGCATGAATTTGCCCAAGCGCTGCGGTCAGTCGGCGAACCGATCCGCGACCGCGATGCGGATGAAATTTCCATGGGCCGCGTGCTGGCACAATTGTTCCAAATCACCGAACAATTTGACATGACCACGCAACCGCAATTGCTGCTTTTGCAAAAAACCATGGTGACGGTTGAGGGTGTGGCGCGCAGCTTTGACCCGAAAGTCAATATTTGGGATGCCAGCGAAGATATTGTCGCCAATTGGCTGCGCCGCCAAATCGGCCCGCAAAGCCTCATTGACGATATGCGCGATAATGCCGGGCGCACCCTGCGCGCTGTGCGTCGCCTGCCCGACACGTTGCAAAAAATCGAACAGGGCGCCGCAGCGCTGGAAAAACTGGCCGCGCAAGACGCCAAATCCGCGCCCAAGCCGAGGGATAATATGGCACGCGGGCTCAGCCTGCTGGCCTTTTTGGCAGCCTGCGCCGCGGCGCTGCTGACCGCCCTATAAGTATTTTTGTAAAAATATTTATTTACATATTTTTTGTGGGAAATTAGGCTAGGCTCGCTCTTAAAAGGCAGAGACATGAAACGCGTTCTTTTGATTATCGGCGGCGGCATTGCCGCGTATAAAGCGCCCGAATTGGTGCGCCAATTGCGCGCGCGCGGATTGGCTGTGCGCTGCCTGCTGACTGCAGCAGCGGCGCAATTTGTTTCGCCTTTATCCCTCGCCTCGGTTTCCGGCGATAAGGTTTATGACAATTTATTTGACCTGACCGATGAAGCGGAAATGGGGCATATCCAATTATCGCGCGATGCCGATCTTATCTTGGTCGCGCCCGCCACGGCCGATTTAATGGCCAAAGCCGCGCAAGGCATGGCCAATGATCTGGCCTCGACCACGCTTTTGGCGACCGACAAGCCGGTGATGATGGCGCCGGCCATGAATGTGCGCATGTGGCAACACCATGCGACACAGCGCAATCTCGCCCAATTGACAAAAGACGGCCTGCATTTTGTCGGCCCCGATGAAGGCGATATGGCGTGCGGCGAATTCGGCCCCGGACGGATGAGCGAGCCACATGACATTGCCGAACGCGCCGCCACGCTTTTGGGCGCGACAGGCGCGGCGCACCCCTTGCCGCTGGCCGGTAAAAAAATGCTGGTCACGGCCGGCCCGACGCATGAGCCGATCGATCCGGTGCGCTATATTGCCAATCGGTCCTCCGGCAAGCAGGGCTATGCCATTGCCTCCGCCTTGGCCGCCTTGGGTGCGGATGTGCAACTTGTCTCCGGCCCGACAGCGCTGAATGACCCGCAGGGCGTCACCACCATACGGGTTGAAACGGCGCAGCAAATGTATGAGGCCTGCCACGCGGCGCTGCCGGTCGAGGCCGCCATTATGTGCGCCGCCGTTGCCGATTGGCGTCCGGCGCAAAGCGGCGAGACCAAATTGAAAAAATCCGAAGCCGGCGTGCCAAGCATGGCGCTGGTCGAGAACCCCGACATTTTAGCCAGTCTGGGCGTGGCTGAAGCACGCCCAAACCTGCTTATCGGCTTTGCCGCTGAGACCCATAATGTGGCGGGCTATGCGGCGGATAAATTGCAGCGCAAAAATTGTGATTGGATTGTCGCCAATAATGTGGCGCTGGATAGCGATATTGAAGGCGGCGTTATGGGCGGCGATGACAATCATGTCTGCGTGCATTTCGCCGGCGGCCGTGATGATTTCGGGGTGTTGAGCAAACACGCCACAGCCGAAAAGCTGGCCGCCCGCATTAGCGCGCATTTTGATGCGCTTGAGAAAAAGGATGTTCCCGCATGAGCCCGCAAATCAAAATCACGCAATTGCCGCACGGCGCGGGTCTGGCCCTGCCGGCCTATGAAACACAAGAGGCAGCGGGTATGGATTTACGCGCGGCTTTACCGGAAGGCGAGGATATGGTGCTGGCACCCGGCCAGCATGCGCTCATCCCGACGGGCCTGGCCATGGCCCTGCCGCCCGGCTTTGAGGCGCAAGTGCGCCCGCGCTCCGGTCTGGCGGCAAAAAACGGCATCACCGTATTGAACACGCCGGGCACGATTGATAGCGATTATCGCGGCGAGGTGAAAATCATCCTCATTAATTTGGGTGATGAACCCTTTACCGTCAGCCGCGATATGCGTATTGCCCAAATGATTATCGCGCCGGTTGTACAAGCCACGCTTGTGGCGGTTGCGGCTTTGGATGAGACAGAGCGCGGCGTCGGTGGTTTCGGCTCAACCGGCACGGATGCAAAAAAATGATCCAACTATCGCGCAAATCCCTGATGGCGTTGGAAGCGGTTTTGGATGTCGCCATTCACGCACGCCCCGACCCGGTGCAGGCGCGCGACATTACCGAGCGGCAGGGTGTGCCGCAGCGTTATCTCGAACAGATTATGCAAGCGCTGGTGCGCGCCGGTATCCTGCGCGGTGTGCGCGGGCCGCGCGGCGGCTACCGGCTGGCCCGCGAACGTCGCCGCATTTCAGTCATGGAAATTTTTGAAACCATTGAGGCGCTGGACGGTGAGAATATGGCACCGCCTTCAAGCTCGGCCCTGAGCTGCGAGGTGATTGCGCCTTTTCACGCCCGCTTGCAAACGGCCCTGGCCGAGACCATTGGCGATACGACGATTGCCGATTTATGTGCCGCATCGACCCATGAAACGGCCGGCCCCGATAAGGCGGCGGCCGGCGATTTTACCATTTAGGGGGAGCCATATGAGCCCGACAGATAATGAAAAGCCCGGACGCGGCAAGATTTACACCTCGATCACCGAGACCATTGGCAACACGCCGATTGTGGCGGTCAAGCGTCTGGCCGCCGAAAATGGCGTGGGTGCCAATATCTTGGCCAAGCTGGAATTTTTCAATCCGATTGCCAGCGTCAAAGACCGCATTGGCGTCGCCATGATTGAGGCGATGGAAAATGACGGGCGACTGAAGCCGGGCGGTGTGATTGTCGAGCCGACATCGGGCAATACCGGTATCGCGCTGGCCTTTGCTTGTGCGGCCAAGGGCTATCGGCTGATCCTGTGCATGCCCGAGAGCATGTCGGTAGAGCGGCGCAAAATGCTTTTGCTGCTCGGCGCCGAGTTGGAGTTGACCGCGGCCGAATTGGGCATGAAAGGCGCCATTGGGCGGGCTGAGGAAATGCTTGGTGAAAATCAAGGCTGGGTGATGCCGCAACAGTTTAACAATCCGGCCAATCCGGAGATCCATCGCCGTACCACGGCGGAAGAGATTTGGAACGATACGGATGGTGGCGTCGATGTGGTGATTTCCGGCGTCGGCACGGGCGGCACATTCACCGGTATCGGCTCGGTTTTGAAACAACGCAAGCCCGGTCTGAAAATGATCGCGGTCGAACCGGAGGACAGTCCGGTGTTGTCCGGCGGTGCCGGTGGCCCGCATAAAATTCAGGGCATTGGCGCCGGTTTTGTGCCCGGCAATATGGAGGCTGCGCTGATCGATGAAATCATAACCATCGGCAATGAAACGGCTTTTGAGACGGCGCGCAAATTGGCGGCGCTGGAGGGTATTCCGGGCGGTATTTCGTCGGGCGCAGCGATTGCGGCAGCGCTGGAGGTGGGCGCGCGCGCCGATATGGATGGCAAGAATATCGTGGTCATCCTGCCGAGCTTTGCCGAGCGCTATCTGTCAACCGCTCTGTTTGAGGGGCTGTAAGTGCCGCTGGGCGATAGCGAAATTGAGCGCTATCAGCGACATATTCTGTTGCGCGAAATCGGCGGTGCCGGTCAGCAAAAATTAAAAGCCGCGCGCGTGCTCATCATTGGCATGGGCGGGCTGGGCCACCCGGTGGCGCAATATTTGGCCGCCGCCGGTATCGGCACTTTAGGGTTGGTCGATGATGATGTGGTCACCGCCTCCAATTTGCAGCGACAAATCCTGTTTACCGAAGCCGATATCGGTAAGGCGAAAACCGCCATGGCGGCGGCGCGGCTCAGGGCGCTCAATCCGCATGTGGCGATCATTGAGCATGAGCAGCGGCTGGATGGCGATAATGCGCGCGCGCTGATTGAGGGCTATGATCTGGTTGTCGATGCGTGCGACAATTTCGCCACGCGCTTTATTGTCAATGATATGTGCTTCGCCTTGAAAAAAACGCTTGTTTCGGGGGCGGTTGGCCGCTTTGACGGGCAGATTGCGACCTTTAAGCCATGGCTGAACGATGCGGACGGAACGCCGCTGCCCTGCTATCGCTCGCTCGTGCCGCAAGCGCCCGACACGCAAGAGGATTGCGCCAGCACCGGTATTATCGGCGCGCTGACCGGCATTATCGGCGCTCTGCAAGCTCTGGAAGTGATTAAAGAGATTAGCGGGGCGGGCGACAGTCTGGCCGGACGTTTGTTGATTTATGACGGGCTTTCGGGGCGCGCGCGCACGGTGAAGCTGGCCTGGGATCCGCAAAACCCGAATAATGGACAAATTTAATGCAGGTCGGGCTTAATACCGCTTGGGCCTTATAAAGCCACGCGCAGAGGCTTGCCGTGAATCAGTCAAAAGCGTATCTATAAACCATGGATCGTTTGGTAATTCTCCGCCTTGGGCTGGCCTTGGGCTTGTTATTTGTCATTGTCGCGCTGGTGCCGTTTTCGATTGCGGCGCAGACCAATAGCGATGAACGCGCTTTGGGGGCCAGTGGTTTGCCATTACCGCGTTTTGTCTCGATCAATAAAACGGAAGCCAATGTGCGGCGCGGGCCAAGCGCCGAGTACCCGCTTTTATATCAATATCAACGCCGCGGCCTGCCGCTCGAGATCATTGCCGAATACGGTCAATGGCGGCAGATCCGCGACCATGAGGGCAGTGAGGGCTGGATGCATGCGCGGCTGTTGCGCGGGCCGCGCACAGTGGTGCTGCGTCAAGCCGCGAATGCGCATACGCTGCGCAATCGCCCCGATGCGTCCGGCGGTGTGGTGGCGCTGGTGCAGCCGGGCGCGATTGGCCGGCTTGAGGATTGCGACGGCGCGTGGTGCGAGATCGATATTAAAGGCCATGAGGGCTGGCTCAATCGAGACGCCCTATGGGGGGTTTACGGTTTCGAGTATCGCGATTAAGCGTCGAAATCACCGGCCAAAGAGGCTTTGGTCGCGTCGCCCAAAACCGTCATATGCGCATAATTGGCATGCTCAATGCCCAAAATGACCTTTGTGTCATCGCCATTGAATTGCGCGATTTGCGCCGCTTCAAAATCGAAATGCAGGAAATGCACGGATGAGGTTTTGCCATCAGCCGAGGTGCGCTCGACCTCTTGCTCGGGCCGCGCATAGGCTTTGACGCCATTCACTTCGATATAAGCCGTCAGCTCGACATCGGTCAGGCTCAATAATGTTTTCAGCCGCACTTCCGGATTGTCGATTTCAAACATCAGCGTCGCGGTCAGTTCCGCCCCTTGCGGGATCATCGGATTATAGGCTTCCAACTCATCGTCCAGCTGTTCGTCGCCGCCTTTTTCGATATACAGCATTTCTTGGATTTGCTGTTTCATGGTGGCGTAATTTTCAAAATAAAATGTCGCATGCGGGCCGACATCGATACGGCGCGGCTTTTTCAACGCGACAATGGCGCTGCGCAGCTCTTTACGCTGGGCGATATAATCATCGAGTTGCAGAATATCGGCATTGGTCAGCACTTTTGCGGCCATTTTCAAATCTCCTTAAAGCTGATATGCAGCGGCAAACACCTCGATCGGGTGTTTCGCCTCGGGCGGTGTATTCTCGTTCAAATCATCAACCAGCTGCACCAAATGTTTGGCTGCCAGCGGGCAATCGGAACAAATCGTATCGGGTTCGGCTTTCACAGCAGCGCGCGCCGCCGGACGACCGACTTTGACGGCCAGCGGGCGGGTTTCTTTCAACACGCCAAATGTGCCGCCATGGCCCGAGCAGCGCTCGACAACCGAGACTTTTGCATCAGGGATGAGGCGCAGCAATTCGGCCGATTTGGGGCCGACATTTTGCGCCCGCGCATGGCATGCCAAATGCATGGCGATGGATTGCGGGTCGGCGGCCAGCCCCTCGGTCAGGCCTTCTTTATTGGCAATATCGACAACATATTCGGAAATATCTTTGGTGGCGGCCGATAGCGCTTTGACGTCTTCATTGTCAGGCACAATAAGCGGCCATTCAAATTTGAACATCAAGCCGCATGAGGCGGTCAAGGTGATGATATCTTTGCCGGCGTCCACCAGCGGACGCAAAGCGGCGGCGACTTTTGCCGCCTGCTCGGCGACTTTGGCAATATTGCCCTGCTCAAGATAAGGCATGCCGCAACAGCCTGGATATTCAGTCGTGACATTGACGCCCAAATGCGCCAGCACTTTGGCCGCCGCCTCGCCGACTTGCGGATTATTATAATTGACCGCGCATGTGGCATAAAGCACCGCCTCGCGGTCCGTGGCCGGGCCGTTCGGATTGGCTGCATAAGCGCCTGTGCCGACGGCTTCTTGGGCACGTTTGATGAAGGTCTTGCCGGCAAATTTAGGCAATTCGGCATCCTTATCAATGCCGGTGACAGCCTGCATGGCCGGGCGCGTCAGGGCATTGCCCTTTTTTGACGCCCAGTTGGCCAGCGGCGCGATGGGGGCCAGCGCCTCGCCATTGCGGTCCATTTGCGCCAGCTGATTTTGCACCAGAGGCGCTTTACCTTTTTCTTTCAGCTCGACGGCGCGATAGCGCAGCATCAGATGCGGGAAATCAAGATTAAACTCATGCGGCGGTACATAGGGACATTTGGTTAGGAAGCACATATCGCACATGGTGCAGGCATCGATAACCGGCTTGAAATCACCCGATGCGACTGTGTCCAGCTCGCCGCTTTCGCTATCGTCAATGAGATCAAAAAGGCGCGGGAAGCTGTCGCATAGATTAAAGCAGCGTCGGCAGCCATGACAGACGTCAAATTGACGGCGCGCTTCTTCATCGAGCGCAGCGCGGTCATAAAATTCCTCAGAGTGCCAATCCAAAGGATGGCGAATAGGTGCGTCGAGGCTACCTTCTTTCATCTGTTCGTCCTTTTGAAAACAACCGCCATAAAAGACGCACCCGGCGGCGTTGGGGGGGCCGCCGGGTGCGAGGATACGGATTTAGTCCATTGTATCCAATGCTTTTTGGAAGCGACCGGCATGGCTTTTTTCAGCCTTGGCCAGGGTCTCAAACCAATCAGCGATTTCATCGAAACCTTCTTCACGGGCCGTACGGGCCATACCCGGATACATATCCGTGTATTCGTGGGTTTCGCCGGCAATGGCTGATTTCAGGTTTTCTTCCGTATTACCGATCGGCTCACCCGTTGCCGGGTCGCCAACTTCTTCCATGAACTCGAGATGGCCGTGCGCGTGGCCGGTTTCACCTTCTGCCGTGGAACGGAAAACAGTAGCTACATCATTATAGCCCTCTACATCGGCTTTTTGCGCGAAGTAGAGATATCGACGGTTGGCCTGGCTTTCGCCGGCAAACGCCGCCTTGAGGTTCTCAAGGGTTTTTGATTCTGCAAGCGACATGAGACGTCTCCTCTTTTTCCTGCAAGCGAATGGGAACTGGCGTTCCCTCTAGCAGACAGATAGCTTTTTCTGCCTGTTAAGCAAGTTAGGTTGACACTATGTCGCTGTCAAGGTTTTTTAGAATTATTCTAAAATAAAAAGAGGTCGGGCCATCACGACGCCCCAAAGAGGCCTTTATTTTTGCAGTCGAATGACCACATCGACGCCGGCAATGGAAAAGCCTTGCGGGCTGTCAGGCAGGCGCTCAAGCGCGATGGCGTCCTGCGGAATATCAATCAGGCGCCCCTCATCTTCCACATAGAAATGATGGTGGTCGTCAAGATTTGTGTCGAAATAGCTGCGCGCTTGGTCGACCTGCACTTCGCGCAACAGACCGGCATCGCAAAACTGGTTCAGCGTGTTGTAAATCGTCGCTTGGCTGATTTTCAAACCGGCGGCGCGTGCCTCAGCATGCAATTTCTCAGCCGTCACATGGCGGTTGCCTTGCGCGAATAAAAGACCAGCCAATTGCAGGCGCGGCACAGTGGTGCGCAAACCCTTGGCTTTCAGGCGGGCCGATAATGCATCGCGCCGCGTAACACTTATTTGGGTGGCTGACATGTGCACCACTCCCTGAGACTTATAATCATTCCAAAAAATAAACAAAAACAGCCGCGCTGTCAAGTTGAGCATGGCGGTGAGCAGCGGCGGCATCAAGCGGCAAATATCTGTGACAGCCCCCGTCAAAGCTGCTAATTTGCACCTAATCAAAGGGGGGTCTTATGTCCGGTCAAAATTCCTATAGCTATGAAGAACTGATTGCCTGCGGCAATGGCGAAATATTCGGTGACGGCAATGCCCGTCTGCCCGCTCCGCCCATGCTGATGTTTGACCGCATCACCAAGATCACCGATACGGGCGGCGCCAATGATAAAGGCTATATGGAAGCCGAGCTGGATATTCATCCGGGACTTTGGTTTTTCGATTGCCATTTCAAGACCGATCCGGTCATGCCGGGCTGCCTTGGCCTCGACGCCATGTGGCAGCTTATCGGTTTTTATCTCGGCTGGCTCGGCCATCCGGGACGCGGGCGCGCACTGGGCGGGTCGATTAAATTTACCGGCCAAGTCATGCCCGACGTCAAGCTGGTGCGCTATGAAATTGATATGAAGCGGGTGCTGGCCGGTAAGCTGGTAATGGGCATTGGCGATGCGCGCCTTTATGCCGATGATAAAATGATTTACGAGGCTGAAGGCCTGCGCGTCGGTCTGTTTCGTCCTGAACAAATGTAGCCCTTAACGGGTCGGTTTAACCAAGCAAAAGGAGACCGCCATGCGCCGTGTCGCCATCACCGGAATGGGTATTATTTCCAGCCTCGGTAATAATGCCGCCGAAGTTTCTGCCAGCCTGCGCGAGAGCAAATCGGGCATTTCTGCCATGGACAGTTTTGCCGAAATGGGCTTTCGCAGCCAAATCGCCGGTCAGCCGACCATTGATATTGAAGCCAATATTGACAAGCGTGTGCGCCGTTTTATGGGCGATGGCGCGGCGTGGAATTATATCGCCATGCAGCAAGCCATTGCAGATGCCGGCCTTGAAGAAGACACCATCATCAATCCGATGACCGGTCTGATCATGGGCTCGGGCGGCCCGTCGACCAAAGCCTTGATTGCCGCTACGGACACGGCGCGCAATGCCAGCCCGAAACGCGTCGGCCCGTTTGCCGTCCCGAAAGCCATGAGCTCAACCAATTCGGCGACATTGGCGACACCGTTCGGCATTAAAGGCGTCAATTATTCCATCTCCTCGGCCTGCGCCACCTCCTCGCATTGCATCGGCAATGCGGCGGAAATGATCCAATGGGGCAAACAAGATGTGATGTTTGCCGGCGGCGGTGAGGAGCTTGACTGGGCGTTGTCTGTGCTGTTTGACGCCATGGGCGCGATGAGCTCGAAATATAATGACACACCGGCCACGGCCAGCCGCGCCTATGATAAAGAGCGCGACGGCTTTGTCATTGCCGGCGGTGCCGGTGTGTTGGTGCTGGAAGAAATGCAGCGCGCCAAAGCGCGCGGTGCGAAAATCTATGCCGAAATAACCGGCTATGGCGCCACCTCGGACGGCCATGACATGGTGCAGCCCTCAGGCGAGGGCGCCGTGCGCTGCATGCAAATGGCGATGAAAACCAATGACGGCCCGCTCGATTACATCAACCCGCATGCGACCTCGACTCCGGTCGGCGACATTAAAGAAATAGAGGCGCTGCGCGAAGTATTCGGGACCGATTGCCCGGCCATTTCGGCAACAAAATCCTTGTCCGGCCACTCGCTGGGCGCGGCCGGTGTGCAAGAAGCGATTTACGCGCTATTGATGATGCAAGGCAATTACATTGCCGGCTCGGCGCATATTGAAGAGCTCGACCCGGATTTCGCCGACATGCCCATCGTGCAAGAAACCCGCGACGCGCAGCTCAACACCGTCATGTCCAATTCCTTCGGCTTTGGCGGCACCAATGCAACACTGGTGATGAAGCGGGTTTAGGCCCGCATCGCAAGCCTTTCGGCCAAACAAAA
Source organism: Alphaproteobacteria bacterium (assembly GCA_965658615.1). Taxonomy (GTDB): domain Bacteria; phylum Pseudomonadota; class Alphaproteobacteria; order RS24; family RS24; genus UBA8337. The sequence goes on from CBFHSX010000003.1 coordinate 39,524, forward strand.
GGGCGAGATTTTCATCCCGCCCTTTGCTATTCAGCTATTTGAAAAGCCTCACTCAGCGTCTTCAGCCGGTTGGTTTTCCAGATCGGCACCGGTTTCTTGGTCGACGACTTTCATCGACAGGCGCACCTTGCCGCGATCGTCAAAGCCCATCAGCTTGACCTTCACCGTGTCGCCCTCTTTGACGATATCGGTGGTGTTTTCCACACGGTGATCAGCCAGTTGCGAGATGTGCACAAGGCCGTCGCGCTTGCCGAAGAAATTGACGAATGCGCCAAAATCCATCGTCTTGACGACCGTGCCTTCATAAATCACACCGACTTCCGGCTCGGCGACAATCGAGTTAATTTGGTCGAGCGCCGATTTGATCGCTGCCGCGTCAGCCGACGCCACTTTGATCAGGCCGTCATCGCCAATATCGATTTTCGCACCCGAGGTCTCGACAATCTCGCGGACGACTTTACCGCCCGTGCCGATAACTTCGCGGATTTTATCCTGCGGCACTTGAATGGTCTCGATTTTCGGCGCGTATTCGCCCATCTCATCGCGCGCTTCGGTCAGCGCTTTGGCCATTTCGTCGAGAATATGCTGACGGCCGCCTTTGGCCTGATCGAGCGCGACCTGCATAATCTCTTCCGTGATACCGGTGATTTTAATGTCCATTTGCAGTGAGGTCACGCCATCAGCCGTGCCCGCCACTTTAAAGTCCATGTCACCCAAATGGTCTTCATCGCCCAGAATATCGGACAGAACGGCGAAACGATCGCCCTCTTTAATCAGACCCATGGCGATACCGGCAACCGGCTTTTTCAGCGGCACACCGGCATCCATCATCGCCAAGGACGAACCGCAAACCGTCGCCATGGAAGACGAGCCGTTTGATTCCGTCACTTCCGACACCAGACGCAGCGTATAAGGGAACTCGTCCTTTGTCGGCAACATGGCTTTCAGCGCCCGCCAAGCGAGCTTGCCGTGACCGATTTCGCGGCGACCGGTAAAGCCGACACGACCGGTTTCACCGACCGAATAGGGCGGGAAATTATAGTGCAGCATAAAGTTTTCGCGATATGTGCCTTCCAGCGCGTCGACGAATTGCTCGTCATCGCCCGTGCCCAAAGTGGCTACGACCAGCGCTTGGGTTTCACCGCGCGTAAACAGCGCCGAGCCATGCGTGCGCGGCAGCACACCGGCTTCCGACACAATGGCGCGGACATCGGCAAGACCGCGACCGTCAATACGCTTTTGCGTATCGAGGATACCGCCGCGCACGATATCGCTTTCCAGCGATTTGAACGCGCCGGACACACCATTGCGCTCATCCGGCGAGGCGTCATCGGCAACCAGCTCGCCATTGACTTGGTCACGCAGGACCGCAATGGCGTTTTGACGCTCTTGCTTATCAGCCAGACCATAAGCAGCCACCAGACCCTCTTGCGCGATCGACGCAACCGAGGCTTTCAGCTCGCTATCGTCTTTCACTTCAACATCGCGCGGCTCTTTCGCGGCTTTTTCGCCAAGCTTGATGCAGGCATCAATGATTGGCTGGAACTCACGATGGCCGAACATAACAGCGCCCAGCATGATGTCCTCGGTCAGCTCTTCAGCTTGCGATTCCACCATCAGAACGGCGTCTTTCGTGCCCGCCACAACCAGGTCGAGCGATGTGTCTTCCATTTGGTCGAGCGTCGGATTGAGGACATATTCGCCATCAATATAACCGACACGCGCAGCCCCGATCGGGCCTTGGAACGGCAGACCCGACAGGGTCAGCGCCGCCGAGACGGCCGCCATGGCAACAATATCAGCGTCGTTTTCAAGGTCATGGCTCACCACAGTGGCGATGACTTGGGTTTCGTTTTTAAAGCCTTTAACAAAAAGCGGGCGGATGGGACGGTCGATCAGACGCGAGACCAATGTCTCTTTTTCTGACGGACGCCCTTCGCGCTTGAAATAACCGCCCGGTACCTTACCGGCGGCATAGGCTTTTTCTTGGTAATTCACGGTCAGCGGGAAAAAATCCAGACCCGGTTTCGGGCTGCGGTCACCGACCACGGTCGCCAAAACACTGGTTTCCCCATAAGTGGCCAAAACGGCACCGTCAGCCTGACGGGCCACACGGCCGGTTTCGAGTGTGAGCGTACGCCCACCCCATTCAATCTCTTCACGAGCAATATCAAACATTCGTTTTTCCTCTGCGGCAGTGCGGCGCTATTCCCCTGGCCGAACCGCCAAATCCGCCTTCCCCTGAAGGCGGCGCTATCAGAACCTGAAAGGATCGGTTCTCATCATCTCTTTTTGTGACCTCATGCCACAAAAACCTGCCAGACCCTGTGGCAGATAGAAAAACCGGCCCCGCTCATCATGCGATAAGGGGGGCCGGTTCTCAAACCTTAACGGCGCAGACCCAGACGCTGAATGAGGCTTTGATAGCGCTCAACATTGCGTGCTTTGACATAGTCAAGCAAGCGACGGCGTTGGCTGACCAATTTCAAAAGGCCACGGCGCGAATGATTGTCCTTCGCATGGGTTTTGAAATGCTCGGTCAGATTGGCAATCCGTTCGGAAAGAATGGCAACTTGCACTTCCGGCGACCCTGTGTCGCCATCGACTGTGCCATATTCTTTAATCAGCGCAGCTTTGCGCTCGGCTGTAATCGACATCACACACTCCTTATCTGTTGCGGCACATGCCGACAACCTTAGAGGTTGAACACCCGCGCCGGTCGAATGGTCTCGCCATCGGCCTCACCCAGTGCCACGGGGCTGCCTTCGCAGGTCAGCAAAACCGGGCCCTTAATCGGGCTTTGCGGGGATATGGCTTGCCCCTGCTTAATGCGGGAGGCCGCGTCACTGCTTATGGCCAATGCCGGGATGTCGTCCAGCGCGGTCGCAAGCGGTAACAGGCAGGCATCCAGAGCCGCCAAATCGGGCGCACTATGGCCCAAATGGGTTAATTTTTCCAGCCCTAATGCATTTTTTTCGTCAAACGGCCCAACCCGTGTGCGGCGCAGATTGGCGACATGGGCTTTGCTGCCCAAATGCGCGCCAAGGTCACGAATAAGCGCGCGAATATATGTGCCTTTGCCGCAATCAACCTCGAGCACGGCGCGCTCGGCCGTGTCATGCGCGAGCAAGCGAATGGCATCAATGCGCACCGGCCGCGCCGCCAACTCAACGGTCTCGCCGGCCCGCGCCGCCGCATAGGCGCGCACGCCGTCTTTGCGAATGGCGGAAAATTGTGGCGGCACTTGCTCAATCAGGCCGGTAAAATGACTGAGCGCGGCTTTGATCGCCTGTGTAGCCGGGCGCATATCGCTGCTGGCAATCACCTCGCCCTGAATATCATCCGTATTGGTGGCGCTGCCAATCGCCATTTCGACGCGGTAAGATTTTGCCGCCTCTTGCATAAAAGCCACGGTTTTGGTCGCCTCGCCCAGCGCAATCGGCAGAATACCGGTGGCCAGCGGGTCGAGCGTGCCGGCATGACCGGCTTTTTGCGCATTGAATAAATAGCGGACCTTATTGACCGCGCCGGTCGAGCCCATTTCATAGGGCTTGTCGAGATTGACCCAGCCCGATATGGCGCGGCCTTTTTTACGCCGCCCCATCTCAGCCCTCATCCGGTTCCGGCAGATCCGCCGTGACGCGCGGCGAAGCCAGCAATTCATCCATCGCCGCCGCTTCGTCAAAACTGTCATCGGCACGGAATTTGAAATCCGGCGTGTATTTCAAATGCATATCCGACAGGGCCAGTTTTTTCAGCCGCGGGACATCCTCGTTTAACAAATGCACGATTTTGTCGAGATGATCGCCGCCCAGCGGCATAATATAGGCGGTGGCGTGGCGCAAATCCGGGCTGATGCGCACTTCGGTGACGGTAATATGCGCGCGGCGTAATATTTTCGGCTCGAAATCGACATTATGCAGCACATCGGAAAGCCGCTGGCGGATCATCTCACCGACCCGCAATTGCCTTTGGCTTGGCGGCCTGCCGGCTTGATTGGATTTATCTGCCATCGGTTTAACCCCGGCGGTGGCCCTAGCTATCCAGCGTGCGGGCCACTTCCTCGACTTCATAGCATTCGATCACATCGCGCGGCTGCAAATCATTATAATTTTCAAACGCCATGCCGCATTCTTGACCCGATTGCACTTCTTTGACTTCGTCTTTGAAGCGCCGCAGCGAGGATAGCTCGCCCTCGTGAATGACAATATCGTCGCGAATGAGACGCACTTTGGCCCCGCGCCGCACCAGACCATTGCCGACCAGACAACCGGCAGCGCGATCGCCTTTGCCGACTTTGAAGGTCTCCAGAACTTCCGCCGTGCCAAGCGCGGTTTCGCGCAAATCGGGTGACAGCAGACCGGCCATGGCGGCTTTCAAATCATCAACCAAATCATAAATCACATTGTAATAGCGAATTTCGACGCCCTCCGCCTCGGCGGCATTGCGAGCTTGGCCATTGGCGCGTGTGTTAAAGCCGAAGATCAACGCCCGTGAGGCGGCGGCCAGTGTCACATCGCTTTCGGTGATACCGCCAACGCCGGTATGCACGACGCGCGCCGTTACCTCATCCGTGCTGAGTTTTTCGGCCGCTTGCGCAATCGCCTCGACCGAGCCCTGCACATCGCCTTTGACGACAATGGCGATCTCGGCGCGCTCAGCATTTTGCAATTGCGACATCATCTGATCGAGTGACGCGGCGCGCGGGCCGGTTTGGCTGGCTTGCTCGCGGGCTTTGCGCGCACGATATTCAGCCACTTCGCGGGCGCTGGCTTCGTTCTCCACTACGGTGAACATCTCGCCCGCTCCCGGTGCGCCGCCGGCGCCCAGCACTTCGACCGGTGTTGCCGGTCCGGCAATTTTGACCTGTTGGCCCTTATCGTCAACCAAAGCCCGCACACGGCCGGATTCCTGACCGACGACAAAAATATCGCCGACCGACAGCGTGCCGCGTTGCACCAGAACCGTGGCAACCGCGCCGCGGCCTTTATCCAGCTTGGCTTCGATTACAATGCCCTCAGCCCCGCGTTCGGCATTGGCTTTCAATTCCATCAACTCGGCTTGCAGGATAATCGCTTCCAGCAGATCATCGAGACCGGCACCGGTTTGCGCCGAAACCTCGATCATTTGCGTATCGCCGCCCATATCCTCAGAAATAATCTCGTGCTGCAACAGGTCATTTTTCACCCGTGTCGCATCGGCTTCCGGCTTGTCCATCTTATTGATTGCGACAATCATCGGCGCTTCGGCCGCTTTCGCGTGATTGATGGCTTCAACGGTTTGCGGCATCACGCCGTCATCACCGGCCACCACCAAAATGACAATATCGGTCACTTTCGCACCGCGCGCGCGCATGGCCGTAAAGGCCGCGTGACCCGGCGTATCGATAAAGGTCACGGTTTCGCCCGAGGCGGTTTGCGTTTGATAGGCACCAATATGCTGGGTAATGCCGCCGGCTTCGCCATCGGCAACGCGCGCTTGGCGTAACGCATCCAGCAGCGAGGTTTTACCGTGGTCGACATGGCCCATCACGGTCACGACCGGCGGACGACCGGTTTTGTCGGCATCATCATCATCAGCAGTGACAATGGCATCCTCAACATCGCTTTCCGAAACGCGCTTGACGCTATGGCCCAAATCTTCGGCAACGATTTGCGCCGTATCGGCGTCGATCACATCGTTGATTTTCGCCATAATGCCTTGACCCATCAGCACTTTAATGACGTCAACGGCGCGCTCTGCCATGCGATTGGCCAGCTCTTGAATGGTGATGGTGTCCGGTAATTGCACGGTACGGGCGACTTTTTCACCGCCATCAATACCGGTGGCCTGACGCTTTTCGCGCTCGCGGCGACGGCGCATGGAGGCCAAGGAGCGCACCCGCTCTTCATCATTCAGAGCGTCATTAATGGTCAATTTGCCGGCGCGGCGACGGCGCTCGCCGGCGCGTTTATCGGCTTGCGGGCGGCGTTTTTCTTCGGCGCGCTTTTTGTCATCCTCAGCGCGGCGCGGCGTAGCCGCTTTTGGTGCGCTGGCCGGTGAGGCGGCAGCGACGTCTTCGACCGCGCCACCTTCGGCTTTGTTGATTTCGCGTTTTTTCGCATCAGCGCGACGTTTGGCTTCTTCCTCGGCCTCTTTGGCTGCGCGTTCTTCCGCGCGGCGGGCATCCTCAGCCGCACGGCGCTTGGCTTCTTCTTCCGCCTGTTTGGCTTCTTCGACCGCACGCAATTTGGCTTCAGCCACCGCGGCAAGACGTTTTTCCTGTTCGGCTTTTGACAGACCGGCCGGCATAGCAGCTTCCGGCTGCGGCGCGGCTTGCGGTCTCGCAGCAGCTTGACGCGATGCCGGTGTGTCGGCTTGCGGTGCGGCTTCGGGCGCGGCGGCCTCTTCTTGGCCGGGCATGCCCTGTCCCGATGTAAGTGTGCGCTTGCGGCGCTTTTCAACCAATACGGCTTTCGAACGGCCATGCGAGAAGCTTTGGCGCACTTGGCCGCTTTCCACCGTGCGCTTTAAAGACAGCGTTTTGCCGCGCTTGCCTTCTTCGCCAGCGCCTTCATTTTGGCCATTATCGCCTGTCTCTGCATCGCTCATGCGTCTTCACTCCTATCCATACCGTCCGGACTGCTCAAAAAAGCCGCCAAACGCTGCGCTTCACTTACTATCTGCGCGGCCCAACCGGCATTGGTTGCCCCTGCATGTATCACATTTGCACGGCCAAAGGCCATGCCCAATTCATCGCTGGTCAAAATATCGACAATCGCCACATTATGACGCGCCGCCTTATGAGCCAGCTTCTTACGTCCGTCTTGGGCCCCATCGGCGGCAGCCAGCAATACAAAAAGCTCGCCGCGCATCAAAGCCGCTTCAACCTTGGCAAAACCGGCGACAATACTGCCCGCTTTCTTGGCCAGACCCAAAAGCCCGTGCAGGCGTTGGCGCAAAAGCCGCTCGACCAGTTCCGGCAGGGCAGGTGGGGTTTTGTCACGCGCCGCCAATTGCGCGACGGTATCGCGGCGGGTTTCGACCCATAGTGCCGTGCCCGGCAATTTGCCGGCCAAATCGGGCGTCAGCACACCATCAGGCGCACGGACAAAGCGCAGCATTTGCGCTTCCTCTGCCGTGCGGCCTGATATGTGGCAAATATGCTGCATGACGCCCACATGACCTTAACCGTCAACCGACGGGGCTGCGGCTTCAGCTTCAGATTCGGCAGCGGCGGCAGCGGCCGCTTCGGCAGCCGCTTCAGCTTCAGCGGCGCGTTGTGCGTCCAACTCTTCCTGCGTAATCCATCCAGCGGCAACACGCGCCGCCATGATGAGGTTTTCCGCCTCATCAGCCGATACGTCAAAGCCGTCCAAAACACCCTCTTGGCGCACACGGCGGCGTTCAACCGTCTCGAACCAGCCGGTCAAATCATCTGTCACACAACCGGCGAAATCCTCCAGCGATTTAATGTCGTTTTCGCCAAACCGCACCAGCATGGCCGGTGTGATGCCGTCCAAAGCGGCGAGGTCGTCAGCGACGCCCATTTCTTTGCGCTGCGCGTCAAGCTTTTCATTTTCACGATCCAAATAGTCGCGCGCACGGTTTTGAATTTCTTCCGCCGTATCGTCGTCAAAGCCCTCAATATAAGTGATCTCCTCAAGCGGCACAAAGGCCACTTCTTCGACCGTGGCAAAGCCCTCAGAAGCCAGCAATTGCGCGATCATCTCATCGACATCCAGCGCCGTCATGAACAAGCTCGTGCGCTCGGCAAACTCGGCCTGACGGCGTTCGCTTTCCTGCGCCTCGGTCATAATGTCAATATCCCAGCCGGTCAGCTGCGAGGCGAGGCGGACATTTTGCCCGCGGCGGCCAATGGCGAGGCTCAATTGCTCGTCCGGCACCACCACTTCAATGCGCTGCACATCCTCGTCCAGCACCACTTTGGTCACCTCGGCCGGAGCCAGCGCATTAACGATGAAAGCCGCCGGGTCGGGTGACCACGGAATAATATCAACTTTTTCGCCCTGCAATTCATTGACCACAGCCTGCACGCGACTGCCGCGCATACCGACACAGGCACCGACCGGATCAATGCCCGGATCATTGGAGATGACGCCGATTTTGGCGCGCGAGCCCGGGTCACGGGCCACGGCGCGCACTTCGATGACGCCGTCATAAATTTCCGGCACTTCCTGCATGAAAAGTTTTGCCATAAAGGCCGGGTCGGTGCGCGACAAGATAACTTGCGGGCCGCGCTGTTCGCGACGCACATTTTGAATATAGGCGCGAATGCGATCGCCGGCGCGGAACACTTCGCGCGGGATCAGATTATCGCGGCGCACCACAGCTTCCGAACGGCCCAAATCGAGCACGACATTGCCATATTCGACACGCTTGACGAGACCGTTAATCACCTCGCCGACGCGGTCTTTAAACTCTTCATATTGACGCTCGCGCTCGGCTTCGCGCACGCGCTGCACAATCACCTGCTTGGCGGCTTGCGTGGCGATACGACCAAATTCCACCGGCGGCAATTCATCAATAATTTCGTCACCCAATTGCGCTTCCGGGTTTTCGCGCTGCGCGATGGGCAGGGAAATTTCCAAATCGTCATTTTCGACCATCTCAACCACGGTCACGACGCGCAGCAATTTGGTCTCGCCAGTCTTCGGATCAATATCGACGCGAATGTCATTTTCTTGACCATAACGCGCTTTCGCCGCTTTTTGGATCGCATCGGCCATGGCCGAGAGGACAATCTCCACCTCAATGCCTTTTTCGCGCGCCACCGCATCGGCGATTTGCAAAAGTTCCAGCTTATTTGCACTAATTCCGGTTGCCATTTTTCTCTCCTAAAAGACGAAAGCCTTGCCGCTTTCGTTAATCCTATTTTCCTTTGGCGGCGCGCAGGCTCTGCGTCAGCGCCGTATCATCAGGCACTAAACGCGCCTCGGCAATATTGCCGATCTCAAATCCCAATATCTGCGGTTCGTCAAACCCGTCCAAGGCCACCTGCAACAGCGCCTCGCCATCTGCAAAACCCTGCACCAGACCGCGGAAACGGCGCTGGCCGTCAACCCCCTCGCGCAAGCCAAGCTTGGCTTCATGGCCGGCCCAACGTTCAAAATCGACCGGTCTTGTCAGCGGCCGCGCCACGCCGGGCGAGGAGACCTCCAGCGCATAAGCACCGGCAATCGGGTTTTCGACATCCATCATATCCGACACGGCGTGACTAATGGCTTCGCATTCTTCAATCCGCAAGCCTGCTTCTTTGTTTTCGGCCATGATTTGCAGCACCATTTTGCCGTCATCGCCAGTCATGCGAATACGCAGCAGCGAAAAGCCGAGGCTATCGACCAAGGGCGCCACCAAATCCAGCATCGGGCGCGCCGGACCGGGCGCAACCAAATGCGCGCAATCGGCAAAAGCCGTTTCGTGATGTGTGTCTTGCGACATGTCCACTCCAATCGCCGCTTGCATGCGTTTCGGGCATGAAAAAAAGCGGGTCCGTTTCCGGCGCCCCACTTTACAAAAAAGCAGCTTTATTGGCCTGCACTATAGCGATTTTGGCGCGACTGGCAAGGGCTCAATTACAGCCTGCCGGGCTCCGACCTGGCGCGTCGGATAAAGCGCAAATAGCCGGGCACGCGACCGGCTTTGACGGCTTTCGTCTCATAGCGTGTGCCGGGCCAACCGGCGGGCGGGTTTTGCCAATCCGTCACCATTTGCGCCTGCCATTCAAAGCCGCCATGCGCCTTGATATGCATCAGCGTCCAATCGAGATAATCGGCAATATCGCTGGCCACCAAAAACCCGGCCCCCGGCTTCAGCACACGGAACAGCTGGTCGAGATTTTCAGGGCTGATGAAGCGGCGCTTATTGTGCCGTTTTTTCGGCCATGGGTCGGGGTAAAGAAGATAGGCCTGATCGAGGCAGCTATCGGGCAGGGCGGCCAATACATCGCGCGCATCATCATTATGCACGGCGACATTGGTGAGATTATTTTCCGCGATCTCAATCAACAATTTGGCGACGCCATTGAGAAACGGTTCGCAGCCGATAAAGCCGGTGCCCGGTTCGGCTTTGGCGCGCGCCGCCAAATGCTCGCCGCCGCCAAAACCCACTTCTAAGGTATATTTTTCATGAGGCGCGGCAAACCAATCCGCCGGCGCGGCGGCGGTCTCAAAATCCGGTTGCAGCTTTGGCAATAAATCATCGACCAGCTTTTGCTGGCGCGGGTGCAATTTATGGCCCTGGCGGCGACCATAAATAATGCGCTTATTGCGCCGCATCTCCCCGGCTTCGGGCTTGTCAGGCATGGAAATTAAAGCGCCGCCTTAATGGCTTCGGCCAAATCCGTGCGCTCCCATGAAAAGCCGCCATCGGCTTCCGGCGCGCGGCCGAAATGGCCATAGGCCGCCGTGCGCGCATAAATCGGCTTATTCAGACCCAAATGCTCGCGTATCCCGCGCGGGCTCAAATCCATCACTTGCGCCAGCGCCTGTTCCAGCGCCGCAGCATCGGCTTCGCCCGTGCCATGCGTGTCGACATAAATCGACAAGGGCTGCGACACGCCAATGGCATAGGATAGCTGGATGGTGCAACGCTCGGCCAGACCGGCGGCAACGACATTTTTTGCCAAATAGCGCGAGGCGTAAGCGGCTGAACGGTCAACCTTGGTCGGGTCTTTGCCGGAAAACGCACCGCCACCATGCGGCGCTGCGCCACCATATGTATCGACAATGATTTTGCGACCGGTCAGACCGGCATCGCCATCCGGGCCCCCAATGACAAATGTGCCGGTCGGATTGACGTAAAATTTTTCTTCCGGGCACATCCAGCCATCCGGCAGGACACCCTCAACAAACGGGCGCACCATTTCGCGCACATCGTCTTGGCTCAAGCCTTCAGCGTGCTGGGTCGAGACGACGACAGAAGTGGCGCCGACGGGCTTGCCGTTTTCATAGGCCAGCGTGACTTGGCTTTTGCTGTCCGGGGCAAAGCCTTCAACCGCGCCGGATTTACGCGCCGCGGCCATATCAGCCAGAATTTTATGCGAAAAGGCGATCGGTGCCGGCATAAGCTCCGGCGTCTCGCGGCACGCATAGCCGAACATAATGCCTTGGTCGCCCGCACCCTCGTCTTTATTGCCGCCATCGGCATCAACGCCTTGCGCAATATGCGCCGATTGCGCGTGCACGCGCACCTGTACTTCGGCATTTTGCCAATGGAACCCGTCTTGCTCATAACCGATATCCTTGACCGCCTCGCGGGCAATGGCTTCCATTTCTTCGGGCGATACCAGCCCCTCGGGACGCACTTCACCGGCCATGACAATGAGATTGGTCGTTGTCAGCGTTTCCACCGCGACCCGCGCATCGGCTTGGCGGGCCAAAAACGCATCCAGAATAGAATCCGAAATGCGGTCGCAAACCTTATCCGGGTGGCCTTCAGAAACGGATTCGGAGGTGAACTCATAGGTGGCACGGGTCATGATATATTCCTCATATAAAGATTGCTTTATGTCGCAATCTTAACCGCCGTCGTCAAGTCCGGAAATTGACTATTTTTCATCCACCGCCATTTTGGCAATACCATTGACCATGGCCAATAATTGCCGCCGCATATCGTCATCCTCAATGCGCAAGAAAGCCTGATTGAGCTCCACCCCCTCGCCGGAGCTGACGAAATCGAGAAACGGCGTCACCGCCGTTTCCTCCTGCATGCCATCGAGACTGATACCACGATCGGGATTATCCAGCCCGTCATAGAAATAAGAGACAGGTACGCGCAGCGCAATTGCCAGCTCCAAAAGACGCCCGGCCGAAACGCGGTTGGTGCCTTTTTCATATTTCTGGATTTGCTGGAAGGTGACGCCGAGGCGGGCCGAGAGTTTCTCTTGGCTCATATTGAGCATGAGCCGCCGCATACGCACCCGCGCGCCAATATAGCTGTCAATAGAATGGTGTTTCGTTCTGGGCATATCGTCGTCCGTTGTTTTTATTGTCGACGAAAAAATAATGCCTTAGCCTTGCCGGTGGTGCAACCGCTTTCGCCGATGCTGCAAGAGTAAAGCCACAATCACCAGCCCATAAAGCACCCCAAAAACCGTATCGCCAAATCGCGCATAGAGCGTCGGCGGCAGCGCGCCGGGCAAGCGCAGGCTCAGACTGCCGGCCTCGCCAAGCGCAAGACTGTCGAGCCGACGCCCGCGCGCATCATAGCCGACCGAAATACCGGTATTGGCGCTGCGCAAAAACGGCAAGCCCTGTTCAATGGCACGCAGCCGCGCAATGGCCAAATGCTGGTGCGGGCCGATGGAGCGCCCGAACCAGGCATCATTTGTAATATTGACCAAAACTGCAGGCCTTGGGTCGGCCGCCGAGAGATAGGGGAAAATCGCCTCATAGCAAATCAGTACGGCCATTTGCGGCAGGCGCGCAGCGCTTAAGCGCGCATGCGGCGGGCCCGGCGTATAGCCGCCACGCAATTGCGTCAATTGCCTGAACCCGATGGCCTCAAGCCATTTTTGCAATGGCAAATATTCACCAAAGGGCACAAGATGGTGTTTATCGCTGCGCGCCAAAAGCGCGCCATCGCCGGAAAACAACATGGCGCTGTTAAAATAATCCGTGCCCGCCGCGCCCTGATCACGCCGGATCGAACCGGCCAGCAAATAAGGCGCGCGCGTCTCGGCCGGATAGAGCGCGCGCAGACGCTCGCCAAAACCCGTGCCCTCATCAAGTAAAGCGGGCAGGGCTGTTTCCGGCCAAATAATCAAATCCGCATCGGGGGTTTGCGACAGCGCCAATCCTGTCAGGCGAAAGGTTCTTTCAATATTTTCGGCGCGGTGTTGCGGTGCCCATTTTTCGATTTGCGGGATATTCGGCTGCACAAGAATGACCCGCGTGTCGAGAAGCGGCGGGGTCGCCAGACCATGCAAATGCAGCAGCGAAACAAGACACGCCAAAACCGGCAGGGCCAGACCGACAAGCCGGGCTTTTGGATCGGCCACAGCCAGCAGCAATGCGCTGATAAGCGCCACCAATCCCAGACCATGCACCCCTAAATAAGCCACGGGCTGGGCCAAATACAGCCAGCTCGCCCAGCCCATGACCGGCAGGTTCCACGGCAGACCGGTCAATATTGTGCTGCGCAAATAAGCCAGCCCCGCCAGACACAAGGCCAGCAAAAGCGCCGCGCTGACCGGCCCCAAAGCAAACCGCTTTGTGCCGCGATACGCCGCCAGACCGGCCACCGCGACAAAGAGGGCCAAGCCGGCCGGCAAGAGCGTGATGGCGAAAGGCAGCAGCCACAGGAATTTTTCTGCATCGACAAAAAACGCCTCGCCCATCCAAATAAAGCCGGTGAAAAATTGCCCAAAACCAAACAGCCAGCCGCAGCGAAACGCTGCCTTGTCGCTTGCGGCGCGCTGCAGCATGGTAAAGAACACCGCATAAGAAAGATAAAAGACGGGAAGTATGAAAAACGGCGCAAAGCTCAGTGGCAAGACCGCCCCGGCCAGCAGCGCGGCCCAAGCCGGATGCGCCTCAAGCCACCCTTTTACCAGCTGTGCCCCGCGCCGCATATTGCGCTATCCGGCCGGTTGTCCGCTCAAGCGCACATCCAGCGCCTTGATGCGGCGCGCATCGCCATCGCGAATGATAAATGCCAATTGCCGCCCATCGGGCATGTCGGAGCTGATGCGTTCTCCACGCTCGGGCACGCGCCCGGCAAGCGCAAACACCAGACCGCCCAAAGTATCAATATCGTCAATATCCTCAACTGCGGGCAGCGGGGCGGCCAGCGCGGTTTGCAATTCACCGAGCGGCAGGCGCGCATTGGCGCGCCAATGGCCGGGCGCGATATCCTTCAGCAGCACTTCTTCTTCATCATGCTCGTCTTCAATCTCGCCGACAATTTCCTCGATCAAATCCTCAATCGTCACCAGCCCGTCCGTGCCGCCATATTCGTCAATCACCAGCGCCATATGGCTGCGTGTCGCCTGCATTTTGACCAGCAACTCCATGGCCGGCATGGAGGGCGGCACAAATAAGACCGGGCGCAGCAGCGCGGTCAGCTCAATCGCCGCCACCGCGTCATTTTCGTGCAGCGCGCCGAGCACATCTTTTACATGCACCATGCCCATGGGCTGGTCCAGCGTGTCGCGAAAGACCGGCATGCGCGAATGGCCGCAAGCGGTGAAGCGCGCCAGCAAATCGGCGGCGGCAATATCGACATCGACCGCCTCAATATCGGCGCGCGGTACCATGACATCATCGAGCCGCACATCGCGAAAGCCCAAAAGGTTTTTCAGCATGTCGCGTTCTTCGAGCGAGAAATCCTCGGTCCCGCCCGGCGTCTCGTCCAGCACGTCTTCAATGCTTTCGCGCAAAGAGGCCTCGCCGCCGCCAAATAAGCGCCGCGTCAGACCGCTCCAAAAACCATTGGGTGAGGATGCACTCATTGAGCGTCCCCCGCATCTGTTGCGGGCGCCGCATAAGGGTCATCCAGACCGGCCGCCCGTAACAGCTCGCTTTCCAGCCCCTCCATGCGCGCCGCTTCTGCGTCCTGCATATGGTCATGGCCCAATAAGTGCAGCAAACCATGGGTCAGGAGATGTAGCGCATGCGCGGTCAGCGATTTGCCGCCCTCATGCGCCTCGCGTGCCAATGTGTCGAAAGACATGACAATATCGCCCAGCATAGACCCCGGCAAAAGCGCGGCCGGCAAGTCATCAGCAGATGGCGTCAAATCCATGGCCGGGAAACTCAGCACATTGGTCGGGCCTGTCTTGTCGCGATAGGTCTCATTGAGTTGCGCCAAAAGCGCATCGTCACCCAGCACCAGACTGATCTCGACCGGCGGCAGTCCGAGCGCCTGCGCCAGATAAGCCGCATGGGCTTCAATATCGGCGATAAAGGGCTGCCAATCAGCCGCGCGCATATCAATATCGAGGGTCACGCCCGCTTGCGGCCCGCTCGGCTCTTGCAGTGAGCCCGGACTGTCAGGCTCCGCATCATCGGCGAATAGGGGGTCAGTCATTTTTATCCTCATCCGCCGCAATATCGACGACCGGCTTGGCCGGTTTTTTGTCGCGCGGCTTACCCTGCTGCGGCAATTGTGCGTCGCGCTTATTATAAGCTTTGACGATGCGGGTGACCAAATCATGGCGCACCACATCCTCCTCGGTGAAATGGACAATCTCGACGCCCTTGATTTTCGGCAGGATTTCCAGCGCATCCTTGAGGCCCGATTTGGCGCCAAAGGGCAGGTCAATCTGGCTCGGATCGCCGGTGATGACCATGCGCGAATTTTCGCCCATACGGGTCAAAAACATTTTCATCTGCATGGGCGTCGCGTTTTGGCTTTCATCAAGAATGACAAAACTATTCGACAGAGTGCGACCACGCATGAAAGCCAAGGGCGCGATTTCAATCTCGCCGCTCTCCAAAGAGCGCGTCACTTGCTGGCCCGGCAGCATATCGTAAAGCGCGTCATAAAGCGGGCGCAAATAGGGGTCGACCTTGTCGCGCATATCGCCCGGCAAAAAGCCCAAGCTCTCGCCCGCCTCGACCGCAGGGCGCGACAGGATGATACGGTCGACCTGGCCGTCAACCAACATGGCGGCTGCGGCGGCGACCGCCAAATAGGTTTTGCCCGTGCCGGCCGGGCCGGTGCCGACAACCAGCTCGTGATTGAGCAGCGCATTAATATATGTCGCTTGTGTCGGTGAGCGCGGCAGCACTTCACGCCGATGCGTGCGCAAGGAGGGTTGACCGGCGGTTTTTTTACCGCCCGATTTGCCGTTTACCTTACTGCCTGCTTTGCCCGTCGCCTTGCCATTGCCGACCGGCGCCTCATCCGGCGGGCTGAGGCTCATACGCAGCGCCCCGTCAACATCGCCGCCGGTCACTTCAGCCCCGCGTTCCAAATGATGATACAGGGTCGCCAGCACCCGTTCGGCGCGCGCGCAGCCTGCTTCGTCACCGGAGACAAAAACCTGATTGCCGCGATTGGCCAGCGACACATCCAGCGTTTGTTCAATACGCGCGAGATGCTTGCCATGCTCGCCATAAAGCTCGGGCAGTAAGCGATTATTGTCAAATTCGATGACACGCTGCGCCTGCGCGCTTTCGTGTTTACCGGGGCCGCTCAAGCGCGCGCTCCTTTTATCGGTCGTGAAATCATTTTTTTCATCTGTTTTGAGTATGGAAAGTTTGCCGCGCTTTGGCAAGTGTTTCGGCCCAAACAAGCCTGCGCCGTTTAGACGCTCTCTCGCAGATGCCCGCTCAGCGAATTGGCATGCGCGGCGGTGATTTCAACCTGCAGGATGCGGCCACGCATCGCTGCGGCCTGGGCGTCGAAATCGCCGGCCGGCAAGCTCACATGCACAGGCTGCAAATATGGGCTGCGGCCCGATATTTGGCCCGGCTGCTTGGACGGCTTGTCAAACAAGACCGGCAGGGTGCGCCCGATTTGCGCTTCGTTAAAGGCCACTTGCTGCGCGTTCAACAAGCCCTGCAAGGCCTGCAAGCGCGCACTTTTCACCGCCTCATCGACTTGCTGCGCTTCATCCGCCGCCGGTGTCCCCGGGCGCGGCGAATATTTAAATGAAAACGCCTGCGCATAGGTCACTTCTTCGACCAGCGCCATGGTGGCGGCGAAATCCTCATCCGTTTCGCCCGGAAAGCCGACAATAAAGTCGGATGACAGCGCCAGATCGGGCCGCGCGGCGCGAAACTCTTGGCATAGGGAAATATACTCAGCCGCACTGTGCTTGCGGTTCATCGCCTTTAAAATCTTATCCGAGCCGGCCTGCACAGGCAGGTGCAGATAAGGCATTAATTTGTCATTCGTGCCATGCGCGGCAATCAGCGCTGCATCCATATCGCGCGGATGGCTGGTGGTGAAACGCAAGCGCTCAATGCCGTCAATGCGGGCCAACTCATCCAGCAACCCGTCGAGCCGTAACCCGCTTTGCCGATCGGTCCAGGCATTGACATTTTGGCCCAAAAGCGTGATTTCCGAGACGCCCTCGCGCGCCAATGCCGCCGCCTCGGCGCATATATCGGCCGTATCGCGCGACACTTCTTCGCCGCGCGTATAAGGCACAACACAAAAAGTGCAAAACTTGTCGCAGCCCTCCTGCACAGTGACAAAAGCCGACGGGCTGCGCGTCACCGGCTTGCGGGCGGTTTGCTTGAGCGCCTCGAATTTTTCCGCCGCGGGAAATTCCGTGCGCACCAGCTTGGCCCGCTCGCCGCGCGCGCGTGTCGCGGCAATCTCGTCCAACATGGACGGCAATTGCTGGAAGGTTTGCGGCCCGAACACCATATCGACCACCGGCGCGCGCGATATCATCTCAGCACCTTCAGCCTGCGCCACACAACCGGCCACACCAATGACCATATCGGTGTTTTGTTCTTTTAAAGGGCGCAAGCGTCCAAGCTCGGAATAGACTTTTTCGGCCGCTTTTTCACGAATATGGCAGGTGTTCAAAATCACCATATCGGCGCCCTCGGGCGCATCGACCGGCCGATAGCCGGCTTCAGCCAGCGCCTCAGCCATGCGCTCGCTATCATAGACATTCATCTGGCAGCCATAGGTTTTGATATAGCAAGACTTACCATTGCGGATGGGGTCATTGCCGATAGCGCTGCCTTTTGTGTGCGTCATATTTGGGGTCGCATTATCGCTCATGCTCTCGCCTTACCGCTTTTCCGCATTTTCCACAAGAGGGGCCAGCGATTGCGGACGGCCTTGCGTGATGGCTTCCAGCCCCCCACTGACTTGCGCGTAAAGGATGCGGGTCATGGCTTTGCGGTCGGTTTTATGGGCAGTGCCGAGCGCCTCGTGGAACACCAGCTCGACCGTGATCGGTGGGCCGGCCAGCATAAAGAAAAGATGCGGCACAAGCGAAATATCGCCCAGCCAAGCATAAGCCATTTTTTGACGCCGCCCCATGGCCATGTCATGCAAGCGCGTATAGGCCATGGTCATGGCCTGCACCGGAATATGCGGGGCGCTGGCAATGCCCGCCAAAAGCGTCGATTTAAACGGCAGCACTTTAATTCCGTCAGCATTTGTGCCCTCGGCGAAAATCACCATTGTGTCGCCCTGTTCGAGCCGCCGCGTCAGCTCATTGCCATCCGAAATATTGTGGCGCCCGCGCCGCCGATCGACAAAGACGGTGTGTTGCAGGCGCGCCAAATGGCCGAATAGCGGCCAACCACGCACCTCCGATTTGGCAACGAAAGACAGCGGCATGAGCGTGCCGATAACGATAATATCAAACCAGCTTAAATGATTGGCAACGATGAGCGTGCCGGGCTTCGGCATGGGTCCGGTGACCTGCAGCTTGACGCCCATCAAGCGCAGCATCAGCCGATGAAAGAGCAGCGGGATAAACGGCCAGAGGCGCGGCACGAATAAAAGCACGGCCTGCAACGGCACCAGCGAAATGACCAGCGCCAAAAAGCCGCTCAGTCTGAAACCGATACGCAAAACACTCATGATCCGTATTAGCCGTCTTTTTTATCGAGCGGTACGCCGTAAAGTTCCAGCCTATGATCGACCAGCCTATAGCCGAGCTTCTCGGCGACTTCGGCCTGCAAGCGCTCAATCTCTTCATTGGTGAACTCGATTACCTTGCCGGTCTGAATGTCGATCAAATGGTCGTGATGGTCATCCGCCACCGGCTCGTAACGCGCGCGGCCATCGCCGAAATCATGCCGTGTCAAAATGCCGGCCTCTTCAAACAGCCGCACCGTGCGGTAAACGGTGGCGATGGAAATCGCCGCATCCTGCGCGGCAGCGCGGCGATAGACTTCCTCAACATCGGGATGGTCATTGGCGGCCGATAACACACCGGCAATGACGCGGCGCTGGTCGGTCATGCGCATGCCGGCTTTGCTCGCCAGCGCTTCAATATCGGTGTTTAGTTGCTCTGCCATGTGTTTTCTTTATCACATTCACTTCGGGAAATCACCCTGCATCAAGACGCCATCAACACGCCCGCCATCGGGTTTTTTATAATAGGCTTTGCGGTTTCCTGTTTCCCGAAAACCACAGGCTTCATAAAGCTGCCGCGCGCCCTGATTATCGGCGGCAACCTCAAGAAACAGTCGCCGCACACAAAGCGTTGCCACACTATGGGCGATCAAGGCCGAGGCCAGCCCGGTGCGCCGCGCCTTTGGCTGCACGGCAAGGGTCAGGATCTCAGCCTCGTCATCGGCGAGCCTTTGCAGCAGGATAAACCCGTCATTTGTGCCAAAGGCTTGCGCGCCGGAATTGGCCAGCAAATCGGCAAAGGCGGAGGCCGACCAGATCGCCGCCTTATCGGCAAAAGCCGCTTCGTGCAGGCGCGCCATGGAGCCGGCGTCATCGAGACGGACGATTTTGTGCATTATTTGGCCCGCTCGGGAAATTTGGCGCGATTTGGCAGGGTCGCATCGGGCGGGCGCAAATAAAGCGGCGATGGCAAGGGTGGCTTGTCCCAATCCGGATCGGCGCTTGCCAGGGCTGCAAGATACGCCGCTTGCGGCCAATCCGGCGCATCGAGAACATGCGCCTCACCCCCCTGCGCTGCCGCCAAATCCCGCAGGGCCGGCGCACTACTGCCCAAAACACCAAAACGCGCCGCGCCCATCAACGCCAAAGCCGCTTCACCGGCGAGCGCCTGCGCCGCGCCAAATGGCGTGCGGCTTGCATCAAAGCCCTGCGCGTAAAAAATATCGCGGCGTGCATCGACGCCGACCAAAACCGGCCCATCATGCACCGCCGCCAGCGCCATAACATGCAGGCTGCCATAAGCTTTAAGCGGCTTATCGAGCGCCAAAGCCAGCCCGCGCATGGCCGACAGGCCGACACGCGTGCCGGTAAATGTGCCGGGGCCATGCGTCACCGCCAGCCGGTCAATATCGCGCATGGCCAGTTTTGCGTCCGCCATAACGCGCTCAATCATCGGGATCAGGGCTTCGGCATGGCCTTTGCGCATCGCCATCAAATCCTCGGCCAGCACACCCCCGCGATAGGCCGCGACGGAACACGCGCCTTGCGTGGTGTCACAGGCGAGGATGAGCGGCGCGGTCATTCGACAACCGAATTATAGAATGTCGCAGGCATCGTCAAAAGCGAGGCGCGGCAGACGCCCGAACAGCGCCTCAGGATTGCCGCGACCAATATTGCACAACATGTTTGACTTGAAGCGACCATCGGGGAAAAACGCAGCATCGACACCGGCCGCGTCAAAACCCGAAATCGGCCCAACATCGAGGCCCAAGGCGCGCACGGCCATCATAAAATAAGCCGCTTGCAGCGAACCATTGCGCATTGCCGTTTCGGCCGCAAAGGCCTCAGACCCTGTAAACCATTCACGCGCCGACGGGTCGTGCGGGAATAATTCAGGGATACGGTCGTAAAACTTCATATCATTGGCGATGATGACACAGGCCGAAGCGGCCATGATTTTCGGCTGATTGCTCTCCATGGCAAAGGGGGCAAGCTTGGCCTTGGCCTCCTGTGAGCGCACAAAGACAAGGCGGGCCGGGCAGCAATTGGCGCTGGTCGGGCCCATTTTCATCAGATCATAAATCGCCCCCAGCGCGGCATCATCCAGCGCGTGCGGTTCAAAATCATTGTGCGATCGGGCCTCATTAAACAATAAGTCCAGACCGGCTTGGTTCAAGGTCGCCATAAATACTCCTACAGGACGGCGCGCACTTCGGTGACCGAAGGCACATAATGTTTCAAAAGATTTTCAACGCCTTGTTTCAGCGTCGCCGTGGCCGACGGGCAGCCGGCGCAAGCCCCGCGCAAATGCAAGGAAACCACGCCATCTTCATAATCATGAAAGACAATATCGCCGCCATCTTGCGCCACCGCCGGTCGCACGCGCGTATCGAGGATTTCTTTAATGGCTTTGACCACCTCGCTATCCTCGCCCGTCAGTGCCCCGGCCGGGCCGCTTGCCGCTTCATGACCGGCATGCATGATCGGCCGTGCGGCGACAAAATGCTCCATAATGACCTGCAATATGGCCGGCTTGATATGCTGCCATTCAGTCTCGCCTTTTGACACGGCGATAAAATCACCGCCCAAAAAAACCGAACTGACATCATCAATGGCAAATAGCGCTTCGGCCAAAGGCGAGGCGCTTGCCGCTTCGGCATTGGGGAAATCAGCCGGCGGTTGATCGCCCATCACCTCGCGACCGGGCAGAAATTTCAGCGTTGCCGGATTGGGTGTGTCTTCGGTTTGAATAAACATGTCTAACCTCTTTATTTGGCTTTTATATAGGTCAGTGGCGTTGAAATTGCGAGCTTTAACCGGCAGATTTAGGTCAGCGCGTCAATTTCATCATCGGATAAATCGCCCGGCACAATCGTCACCGGAATATGCACGGCCGATTTACCGGCCCCGATTGACGAGACCAGCGGGCCCGGGCCTGCAGCACCGACCGCGGCGGCCAGCACGAGGGTCGAGATCGATTTATCCTCGTCAATCAAGCGGGCGATTTCTTCGGCCATTTGGCCATGTCGGATATGCGTCTTCGGTTTGTCACCGCCCAGCAATTCGACCAGGCCGACACATTCGGCCAGGATTGCTTCGGCTTCGGCCTGCGCTTCTTCTTTCATCAACGAGCCGACGCCGAGCCAATGTTCATGGCTTTCGGGCTCAATGACCAGCAGAAGCGCCACATTGCCGCCCGTGCCATGGGCGCGGCGCGCGGCAAAGCGCAAAGCCGCATGGCTTTCAGGCGTGCCGTCCACAACAACAAGAAATTTGCGCTGCAAATGTTGATTAATATCCATGTCGCAAATGCTGCCATGCTTGGCCGCGCTTTAACAAGCAAAAAGCGGCTTAGCTGCCCAGAAAACCGACCAGCTTGCGCACATCGGCCATAATCGGTTCGGCCAGAGCACGAGCGCGTTCGGCACCATCCGCCAATAGGGCATCGACATGCGCCGGGTCATTATTCAGCCGCGTCATCTCCGCGCCAATCGGGGCGATTTTTTCAACCGCCAGTTCGGCCAGCTCGTTTTTCAACACTGAATATTGCGCGCCGGCAAAGCGGGTGACCGCGGCCGCCAAGGGCATATCGGCCAGCGCCGCATAAATGCCCAAAAGATTGGCCGCTTCAGGGCGTTCCGCCAGCTCTTCTTCACCCGCCGGTAGCGCATCCGGGTCAGATTTGGCTTTGCGGATTTTTTTGGCAATCGCATCGGCATCATCCAGCATGGTGATGCGCGACAGATCTGACGGGTCGGATTTCGACATTTTTTTGCTGCCGTCGCGCAAGCTCATCACCCGCGTCGCCGGACCTTGGATCAGCGGTTCAGGCTGCGGGAAAAACCCCTCAACATTAAAATCATTATTGAATTTTTGGGCAATATCACGCGCCAATTCCAGATGCTGCTTCTGGTCTTCACCGACCGGCACATGGGTGGCTTTGTACAGCAGAATATCGGCCGCCATCAGATTGGGATAAACATAAAGGCCGACCGAGGCATTTTCGCGGTGCTTGCCGGCTTTTTCCTTAAACTGCGTCATGCGGTTGAGCCAACCCATACGCGCCACGCAATTCAGCACCCAAGCCAGTTCGGCATGTTGCGGCACTTGCGCTTGATTAAACACGATATGGTTTTTCGGGTCGACCCCGGCGGCGATGAAAGCAGCCGCCACTTCGCGCGTATTGGCCGCCAATTCGGCCGGGTCTTGAAATACGGTAATGGCGTGCAAATCGACGACGCAATACAGGCACTCATGGGTCTCCTGCAGGGCGACAAAATTGCGGATGGCGCCGAGATAATTGCCCAAATGCAAATTGCCGGTCGGCTGCACACCGGAAAGAACGCGTGGCGTCATAATGCTCTCCTCACATTTGGCCCCTTATCGCGCATCATGCGCGCCCGCGCAAGCGCGCGACATCAGACCGCCGCACCGCCCCAAAGCCGAAAGCCAGCAGCGCGAAAACAATGGCACCGCCAAGGATCATCGCCGCCAGCCATGCTGCCAAAGGGGCGCCTTGCGGCGCGGCAAAAATATGGCTTGCATGACCCAGCGCAACGGCCATGCCGATGGCGGCCGCCATTTGTCCGCCCAGCCGCAACACCAGCGCGCCATCGGGCCGCCAAATGCGACGCGCCGCCAAGCGCACCAGCATCAGCGCCAGCGTCACATAACCGGCCGCCGACGTGGCCAGCGCAATGGCCAGCGCACCGTAGGTTTTAAAGAAGATCAGCGACAATGTGATATTGACCGCGACGCCCACCGCGCCATCGATCAATGGCGCGCGTGTGTCCTTGCGGGCAAAAAATGACGGCTGCAAAGCTTTGATAAACACAAAAGCCGGCAGGCCGATGCAAAAGCCGCGCAAGACCTGCGCGGTCACTTGCGTATCCCCGGCAGAAAACGCACCGCGCTCAAACAAGACGCTGATAATCGGCGCAGCCAAGGCGAAAAGACCGGCCGCCGCCGGCAGGGTCAAGAAACCGGCCGCCAGCAGCGCCATGGATTGGGTCTCGCGCGCCGCGTCGGCAGCACCTTCGGCCAAATGCCGCGCTAAAGCGGGCAGCAGAGCGACCGACAAAGCCACACCGATAACCCCCATGGGCAATTGATAGAGCCGGTCAGCATAATAAAGCCACGCCGCCGCCCCGGCCTGCCCTGTAGCGATAGAGGTGCCGACCAAAAGATTGATTTGCCCGATACCGGCCGCCAAAATACCCGGCACAGCCAAGCCCCAAACCTGCCTGACCTCGGGCGTGAGGCGCGGGCGCACGGCGCGAAGCCGCAAGCCGGCGCGCCACGCCACGACAAAGACAAACACCAATTGCGCCAGACCGGCCAGCGCCACGCCCCAAATCAGATAATCGAGCGGCGCGCCGTTGAGCGCCATAGCCGCGACCATGGCGCCGATCAGCACAATATTCAGCAGGATGGGCGCAAAGGCGGCAGCAAAAAACCGCCCGGTCGCATTCAGCATGGCGGCAAAAAGCGACATCAGCGACATGGCGATAAGATAGGGAAAGGCGATGCGCGCATAATGCACGGCCAGCTCAAATTTCGCCGCATCGCCGGCAAAGCCCTGCGCCAAGGCCAGCACCAAAGCCGGCATGAAAATCTGCGCCAATAAGGTAAACACCGCTAAAGCGGCGAGCAGCACGGAGAAGAGTTGCGCTGCAAAAGCCAACGCCGCCGCCGTGCCGTCGCGCGCCAGCCTCTCGGTAAATAGCGGCACAAAAGCCGCATTAAATGCCCCCTCGGCAAATAAGCGGCGAAACAGATTGGGCAGACGAAACGCAATGACGAAAATCTCCGCCAAAGGCCCGGCGCCCAAAAGCGCGGCGATAAAAATATCGCGGATAAAACCGGTAATCCGACTGGCCATGGTGGCGCCGCCGACAATCGCCGCATTGGACAAAAGACGCGCCGGCTTCTCGCTCATCAGGCGGCCTGTCCGGATTTCTTGCGTTTTGGCTGGCTGGACGCGACCGGATTGTCAATCACACCGAGCAATTCATCGCGCAATTGCTTTTTTCTGTCGCTGCGGTCGATCTTATCGCCGGTCAGGCTGGTGACGTAAAACACATCCGTGGCGCGTTCGCCAAAGGTCGCCACGCGCGCCGCTTGCACCGAAACATTCAGATTGAACAATTGCCGCACCAACGCGTAAAGCAGGCCGGGTCGGTCAAGCCCGCTCACCTCAATCACCGTCGCCTTATCCGACAGATCATTATCAATCCGCACTTGCGGGGTCAGATCAAACGCCTCGATTTGCCGCGACGGGGCCATTTCTTCCAATTGTTCGGGCACGATGACCGCACCGGCCAGCGCATCCTCAATGGCTTTGGCGACGCGCTTGGCGCGCGGCCCATCGAGCGGGCCGCGCCCGGCTTCCGAGCATTGGACATGCAGCGTATCAATGGCCAAGCCGTCATTTGTGGTGGTGATGCGGGCATCAAGAATAGAGAGGCCGGCCAGGGCGCACGCGCCCGATAGCCGCGCAAACAAGCCCGGATGGTCCTGACAAATAACCGTGATTTCGCTGCAATCGCGCAAGCCATCCTCGACAATATCGAGCTGCAAGGGCTTATCACCCATAGCGTCGATGAGCGCCGCATGATGCGCTTGCACATCGGTCGCAAAGCTCAGCCAATAGGCGTCGGCGTGGCGTTTCAAATAGCGATTGATCTTGGCTTTCGGCCAATCCAGCGCCAGTGCCTCGACAAAGGCCTGCTGCGCGCCCAGCACGCGCTCGCCGCGGTCAATCAGCGCGCCCAGCGAATTGAATTTCGCCTCGGCCTCAACATAAAGCTCGTTTAGCAGCTGCGCCTTAAAGCCATTGTAAACGCCGGGCCCGACCGCCTTAATATCCACCTCAGTGAGGACGAATAAATGGTCGAGCCGCTCCATGCTTTGCACGGCGGCAACGAAATCCTCAATCGTGCGCGGGTCGGACAGGTCGCGCCTTTGCGCCACATCACTCATCACCAAGTGCTCATTGACCAGCCATTCTGTCAGCGCTGTCTCGGCCGCGCTGAAGCCCAGACGCGGGCCAAGCTTGCGCGCAATGCGCGCACCCGCAATCGAATGGTCTTCGGGGCGGCCTTTGGCGATATCGTGCAACAGCACGGCCAGATAAATCACTTTGCGATTAATGCGCCCCGATGTCAGCAGTGCATGAGCGCGGCGATGCGCGTCGGCCGCGGCCCCGCTTTCGATCTCGCGCAACAGACCAATAGCGCGCAGCAAATGCTCATCAGCCGTATAATGGTGGTACATATTAAACTGCATCAACGCCACAATGCGCCCGAAATCGGGCAGGAAACGGCCCAGCACACCGGCCTCATTCATGCGCCGCAAAGCGCGCTCCGGGTCTTTTTTCGAGGTCAATATATCGAGGAATAACTCATTGGCTTGTGCATTGGCGCGCAAATCCGAGCCGATCAGGCCGGTCGATTGGGTGATGACGCGCATTGTGTCGGGGTGAATATCAAGCCCGAAGCGATCCGCCAAATGAAAGACACGGATAAGATTGACCGGATCTTGTTCGAATATATCCGCCGCGCTCATTTGTAGGCGACTGGCGCCAATGGTGAAACCGGACACCTGTTTTTGGCGTTGAAACAAAGCCGGCAGGCGCCGCAGCGCACGCGGCTTGGCTTGCGCCTCTTCCAGCGAGGCGCAAAAGATCGCCGTCAAATCACCGATATTTTTGGCCACCAGAAAATAGCGGCGCATGAATTTTTCGACCGGCTTCATACCGGCTTTTTCGTCCTGCGCCGCCTGGGCGGTGCCGCTTTCGCTCGGATAGAAAAACGCCGCCAGCGGTTTTTGCACATCAAAGCTCAAACGCTCCTCAGCGCGGCCGGTCAAAAAGTGCAAGTGACAGCGCACTTCCCATAAAAAACCGTCGCATTTACGAAACAGCCTCAGCTCATCCTCGGTCAACACACCCAGCGTCACCAAATCATCCAGCTCATCGATTTGATAGCTATAGCGCGCAATCCAAAACAATGTATTTAAATCGCGCAAGCCGCCTTTGCTCTCTTTCAAATTCGGCTCGACCAAATAGCGCGAGCGGCCCGTGCGTTCATGACGTTGGTCGCGCTCTTCCAATTTGGCAACGACAAATTCGCGCGCCGTGCCGCGCATCACCTTATTGGCAAAAGCGGCGCGAAAATCATCATATAGCGCCGGCGCGCCCCATAAAAATCGGTTCTCCAGCATTGCTGTGCGCACCGTCATATCTTTTTGCGCCTGCGCCACGCAATCATGCACAGAGCGCGTTGCATGGCCGACTTTCAAGCCCAAATCCCACAGCATATAAAGAATATATTCGACAAAACTCTCGCTGGCAGCGGTCCGCTTATAGGGCAGCAAAAACAATAAATCGATATCCGAGCCGGGGGCCAGACGCCCGCGCCCATAGCCACCTACCGCCACCATCGTGACTTTCTCCGCATCGGTCGGATTGGCCAGATAAAGAATATCGGTCTCGACAAATTCGGCCAAAGCGGCCAGCACATCATCTTGCAGCGCGCTCACATATTCGGCGCAACGCGCGCCTTTGAACTTTTTCGCCTCAAGGTTTTGCCGGGCAAAATCGCGGCCTTCTTGCAAGGCGTCGCGCAATGCTTGCAAAATGGCCGAACGTTGTTCGCTTTCACGCGCCGCGCCCGCCTTGGCGGTGCGCAAGGCGTCCAAAATCTGACGCTGGCGGCTCGTGGTCTTCAAGGCCGGGGTCGGGTCGGGTTTGCGCTGTGCCATAAAAACTCCTTGGCCCTATATAGCATAAATTACGACGAAAAAACGGCGACCGCATATACGGCGCGCGCCGGGAGGGGGCCTAATCCTGCTTATCAGATAGGGCCTTGATGCGATAGAGCCAATCCAACGCCTCGCGCGGGCTCAAGCGGTCCGGATCAATGCCGGCCAGCGCCTCGCTGAGCGGGTCAGCGGTTTTTTCGTGCACCGCCTGCTCGGCAAAAAGCGGCAAGCCGTCCAATGCCGCCGCACTGCCGCTTTTATGGGCCGCATCATTTTCTTCCAATTGCGCCAAGACATGGCGGGCGCGGCGCGTCACTTGTGCGGGCAGACCGGCCAACTCGGCCACATGAATACCGTAAGAGCGATCGGCCGCGCCCTTTGCCACTTCGTGCAGAAAGACCAGACGCCCCTCATGCTCGCGCACCCGCATCGACGCATTGGACAGGCCATCCAGCCGTTCGGCCAGCGCCGTCAATTCATGATAATGTGTGGCAAATAACGTACGGCAGCCGACCACATCGTGCAAATATTCAACACAGGCCCATGCGATGGACAGCCCGTCAAATGTCGCCGTACCGCGACCGATCTCGTCGAGGATAACCAAGGAACGCGGGCTGGCCTGCTGCAAAATGGTCGCGGTTTCGACCATTTCGACCATAAAGGTCGAGCGCCCGCGGGCCAAATCATCAGCCGCGCCGACGCGCGAAAACACCCGATCGACAATGCCGATCTCGGCGCGGGCAGCAGGCACGAAACTGCCCATTTGTGCCAATATGGCGAGCAGCGCATTTTGCCGCAAAAAGGTTGATTTACCGGCCATATTCGGGCCGGTCAGCAGCGTCAAGCGCGGCGCAGACGGGTCTATCGCTGCCCCATCGAGCGCGCAATGATTGGCGATAAACGGCTTATTGGCATCGGCCCGCAATGCCGCCTCGACCACCGGATGGCGACCGGCCTCAATATGAAACCGCGTATCGTCAAACAGCTGCGGGCGATGCCAATCACGCGCTCTTGCCAATTCAGCCAAAGCGGCGGTCACATCAAGGCCCGCCAAAGCGGCGGCGCGCGCTTCAATGGCAGCACGCGCGGCCAAAATATCACCGCTCAGTTTTTCGAATATCTCCGCCTCCAAGGCCAATGCGGTCTCACCGGCACGGCTGATCTCGCCGGCCAGCTCGGCCAGCTCTTGTGTCGAAAACCGTACCGCACTGGCCAGCGTCTGGCGATGGATGAAGGTCTCATGAAAGGGCGGCGCCATCAGCGTGTCGCCATGCGCAGCCGGCACATCAATATGATAGCCCAGCACGCCATTATATTTAATCTTCAGCGCTTTGATGCCGGTCTCATCGCTATAGCGTTGTTGCAGACCGGCTATGACGCGGCGGCTTTCATCGCGCAAGGCCCGCGCGCCATCCAGCGCCGCATCATAGCCGTCCCGTACAAAGCCGCCATCGCGGGCCAATAAGGGCGGCTGCTCGACCAAAGCCGCCGCCAATATCTCGGCCAATTTGCCCATATGGGTTTGCTCGACCGACAGGGCGGCGCGCATATCGGCCAGCACCGGCGGCAGGTCTTCGGCCGCGCCCAGCATATGCGCCAGACGCGCCGCATCGGCCAGCCCATTACCCAAGGCCAGACAATCACGCGGACCGCCGCGCTGCATGGCAAGCCGCGTCAAGGCGCGCGCCATATCGGGCAGGGCTTTTAAATCGGCCCGCATATTTTCGCGCAAACTCGTCTCATCGACCAAAAAGCCGACCGCTGCCAGTCGCGCTTCAATGGCGGCCCTATCGGCCAGTGGCGCGGCAAGGCGGGCTGCCATGGCGCGCGCGCCGGCAGCGGTGACACTCATATCAATCGCCGCCAGAAGGCTGCCCGCCGCTTCGCCGCTTTGCGTGCGCAGGATTTCAAGATTGGCCAGCGTTGCGGCATCAACCCCCATCAGCGCCTCGCCGGCCTCGCATAGGGGCGCGCGCAAGCACAGCGCACTGTCAAATTGTGTCGCGCGCACATAAGCCAATGCCTGGCCCGCCGCAACCAGACAGGCGCGTGCGGCTTGGCCGCCGGATGCGCTTAATGAGGCAACCAATGCGGTCACATTATCAGCACCAAATTCTTGCACCAATAAAGGCTCGGCCTGCGCGCTATCAAGCCCGTCAACCACGCTGATGACGGCCGCGCCGGCCATGTCGGTGAGCGCGGCACCGCTTATGTCATCATCCAGAACCGCTTGCGGCAGCACAATCTCTCCCGGGGCCAGCCGCGCCAGCAGGGCCGGCAGACGCAGCGGGTCGCTCGGCGCGACAAAAAATTCACCGGTCGACATATCCAGCCAGGCCAGCGCCCAATCGGGCGCCTCGGCCGTGCCGAGCCGGGCCAGTGCCGCCAGAAAATTATTCTTGCGCGCATCCAAAAGCGCATCCTCGCTGAGCGTGCCGGCGGTCACCAGCCGCACCACATCGCGGCGCACCACTGATTTCGAGCCGCGCTTTTTGGCGGCGGCCGGATCTTCCATTTGTTCGCAAATCGCAACTTTGAAACCGGCGCGAATGAGGCGTTGCAGATAGCTTTCGCTGGCGTGGAACGGCACGCCACACATGGGCACGGCGGCGCCCAAATGCTTGCCGCGATGGGTCAATGTGATGTCCAGCGCGGCGGCGGCGGCCACCGCATCGTCAAAAAATAATTCGTAAAAATCGCCCATGCGGTAAAATAAAAGCGCATCAGGATAGCCCGCCTTAATGTCGAGATATTGCGCCATCATGGGCGTCGGCGTTTGCGCGGGCGAAGCGGTCATGGCCTCAACATAGCAGCCTGATATGATGATGCCAGCCCTGCCCGCCTTGCGCGGCACAAAAATCGGAAAAAAGCTGTTGAATTGT
This sequence comes from Alphaproteobacteria bacterium, assembly GCA_965658615.1. GTDB lineage: Bacteria > Pseudomonadota > Alphaproteobacteria > RS24 > RS24 > UBA8337. The sequence continues at coordinate 69,667 of CBFHSX010000003.1, forward strand.
CGACCCTTATCAAAAAGCCGCGCCTGCCCTGCCTCTGCCCTGCCTCCTCTCTGCCTCTTGTCACGCCGCCGCTTTGCCCCTACAAAGCGGGGGCGGTTAAGCTCCGAAAACGGGGCCTGCGCAGACGAGGAATATGACAATGAGCGATGCGGATAAAAATTTCACCGATGAGGAAGCCCTGCGCTTCCACACGCGCGGCAAGCCGGGCAAACTGGAAATCAGCCCGACCAAGCCGATGGCGACCCAGCGCGATTTATCGCTGGCCTATTCGCCGGGCGTCGCCGTGCCGGTGCAAGCCATTGCCGATAATCCCGACAGCGCTTATGACTACACATCGCGCGGCAATATGGTCGCGGTCATCTCCAATGGCACGGCCATTTTGGGCCTCGGCAATCTCGGCGCGCTGGCCTCCAAGCCGGTGATGGAAGGCAAGGCGGTTTTGTTCAAACGTTTTGCCGATGTCGACTCGATCGATCTCGAGCTCGACACGGAAGACCCTGACGCTTTTATCAATGCGGTGAAATATCTCGGCCCCAGCTTTGGCGGCATTAATCTGGAAGACATTAAAGCGCCCGATTGCTTCATCATTGAAAGCCAGCTGCGCGAGCTGATGGACATTCCGGTGTTTCATGACGACCAGCATGGGACGGCGATTATTTGCGCTGCCGGTCTGATCAATGCACTGCATTTGACGGGGCGCGATATTAAGGACACGAAAATCTGTATCAATGGAGCCGGTTCGGCCGGCATTGCCTGCCTCGAGCTGATCAAAGCCATGGGGCTGCCGCATGATAATGCGATCCTATGCGATACAAAGGGCGTGATTTATAAAGGCCGTAAAGAGGGCATGAACCAGTGGAAATCAGCCCATGCGGTCGACACCAGCGCGCGCACGCTGGAACAGGCCATGGATGGGGCGGATGTGTTTCTCGGCCTCTCCGTAAAGGGGGCGGTGAATGAGGACATGATCAAAAACATGGCCGATCAGCCGATTATTTTCGCCATGGCCAACCCCGATCCGGAGATTACGCCGGAAGAAGTAGCCGCCATTCGCGATGACGCAATTATGGCGACCGGACGCTCTGACTACCCCAATCAGGTGAATAATGTTCTGGGTTTCCCGTATATTTTCCGCGGCGCGCTGGATGTGCGCGCCAGCACAATTAATGATGAGATGAAAATCGCCTGCGCCGAGGCACTGGCCAATTTGGCGCGCGAGGATGTGCCCGATGAGGTGGCCGCCGCCTATAAGGGTGAGCGCCCGCGCTTTGGCCCGCGCTATATTATTCCGGTGCCGTTTGACCCGCGCCTGATCTCGGAAATTCCACCCGCCGTCGCCAAAGCGGCGATGGATAGCGGCGTGGCGCGCGCGCCAATCGTTGATATGGAGGCCTATCAAGAACGCTTGAAAGCGCGGCTCGACCCGACCGCCAGCTCGCTGCAAATCATCATGAATAAATCGCGGCAGAACGCCAAACGGATGATTTTTGCCGAGGGCGAGCAAGAACAAGTCATCCGTGCCGCCGTTGCTTATAAGGATATGGGGCTGGGCGAACCGATCTTGATCGGCACGCAAGAAATCGTCCGCGGGACCATGGCCTCGCTGGGGCTGGACGGGCGCGATGATATTGAAATTCGCGACACGCGCAGCTCGGAAAAAATCCAGCCCTATACGGAATTCCTCTACAAAAAACTGCAACGCCAAGGCCGCCTGCATAATGATTGCCAGCGCATGGTGGCCAATGACCGCAATATTTTCGGGGCTTGCGCGCTTATTCAGGGCGATGCAGACGCCATGGTCACCGGTGTGACGCGGTCTTATTCTGTGACGCTGGACGAGGTGCGCCAAGTCATTGAGCCGCGCCGCGACCAACGCGTTATGGGTATTTCCATGCTGATCGGCAATGCCGGTCGCACGGTCTGGGTGTCAGACACAAATGTCATCGACATGCCGAGCGCCGAGGAGCTGGCTGATATCGCCACGCAAACCGCCGCCACGGCGCGCGCACTGGGTCATGAACCACGCGTCGCCATGCTGGCTTATTCGACCTTTGGTCACCCATTGGGCGATCGTTCGGTCTATGTGCGCGAAGCCGTGCGCCTTTTGGACGAGAGGCAAGTGGATTTCGAATATGAAGGCGATATGGCAGCCGATGTGGCGCTTAATCGCGAGGCCATGCAGCGCTACCCGTTTTGCCGCCTGTCGGAACCGGCTAATGTGCTGATCATGCCGGCCATTCACTCGGCCTCCATCTCGACCAAAATGCTGGAAGAGCTGGGCAAAGCAACACTCATTGGCCCGATTCTGGTCGGTCTCGAGCAAAGTGTGCAAATTGCCCGCATTGGCGCGACAGCGACCGAAGTGCTGAATATGGCGGCGATTGCCGGCTATGGGCTGGAAAAAATCTAGTCCGGATTTTTCGGTTATACCGGATTATCGACACCGCGCCATTTCAGCGCTGTCGCCATATCGGCTGCATCGGGTCGAGGCGCGCCTTTCAAATCTGCCAGTGAACGCGCCACGCGTAAAACGCGGTTAAAGCCACGCGCCGTCATGCGGCCTTCGTCGATAATCCGCGCCAAGATTTTTTGCCCCTCTTGATCGGCCTCGGCCAATTCGCGCAACCGATCGCCGTCAAGCCGCGCATTCAAGACACCCTGTCGCGCAATTTGCAGATTCTGCGCCGCAATGACCCGCGCCGCAACATCAAGGCTCGCCTCGCCCTTTTTATCGCCCATCATCTCAGCCAAAGGCATGGGCGGGACATGGATGCGAATATCGAAACGGTCCAATAAAGGCCCGGATAATTTCGACAGATAATCCTGCCGACACAGCGGCAGGCGATGACAGGCAAGATTGGGGTCATCGGCATGACCGCAGCGACACGGGTTCATGGCGGCGATTAATTGAAACCGCGCATCATAAGCAATATGTGCCTCGGCGCGCGCCACCTCGACCCGACCGGTCTCAATCGGTTGGCGCAGCGCATCCAGTGTTTGGCGCGAAAACTCCGGCAGCTCGTCGAGAAATAAAACGCCGCAATGGGCCAGTGATATTTCACCCGGCTTGGCGTGACGCCCGCCACCGATAAGCGCCGCCATAGAGGCCGAATGATGCGGCGCGCGAAACGGTCTTTGCGCCGCCATACGCACCCCGCCGCGCGGACTGGACAGGCTTTCAATGACCGAGATTTCCAACCGCTCCTGCGCTTGCAACTCGGGCAGGATACCGGCAAGACGCGCCGCCAGCATTGATTTACCGGCCCCGGGCGGGCCGTTCATCAGCAAATTATGGCCACCGCATGCCGCCACTTCCAACGCCAGACGCGCCTCGGCTTGGCCGCGAATATCAGCCATATCGGGGTGCGCCGGACGGGAACCGCCGCGGTCGACTGCCGGCGGCATCAGCAATTTCGTGCCGCGTACATGATTGAGAATATCCAATAAATGCGGTGCCGCGATAATGCCCGCCTTGTCGGGCGCAGCCAGCCCCGACCAGGCCGCCTCAGGCCCACATTGCGCCGGACAGATCAACCCCAAATCGGCATTCAGCGCCGCCATGGCAGCCGGCAGCGCCCCCGGCACACCGATACACGCGCCATCAAGCCCCAGCTCGCCCATGACATAAAATCCGACCAGCGCCTCTTGCGGCACGGCGCCCATGGCGACCAAAAGGCCGAGCGCAATCGGTACATCATAATGACTGCCCTCTTTGGGTAGGTCAGCCGGTGCCAAATTTATCGTGATGCGGTCATAGGGCAGGGCCAGACCAATGGCGCTCAGCGCGGCGCGCACGCGCTCGCGGCTTTCGGCAATGGACTTATCGGGCAGGCCGACCACATTGAAAGCGTTTTGTCCCGGCGCCAGATGCACTTGCACCTCTACCGGCACGGCATCGACACCCTGAAAGGCGATTGTCTTGATATGCGCGACCATTTTTCTTCTTCTTATCTATCGCATCAGACTAGGGAAATTTTCCTCGCCCTACAAGCAACACTTGCATTTTGACGCCATCGCGCCGTAAAGTTTAGTGGTTGGGAAGAGAGAAAGCAGATGTTCGGACGTAAACGCGTCAGCGTTGCTATTGGCGATGTTTTTATTGAGACATTGCCCGGCAAAAAGAAAATATTTCGTGCCATGGGTGTGGCCGATAGTTCACCCGCTGAAACATTTCAATCATTATGGACAGTGGTGTCGCTGGATCAGTTTAACGGGCTTGACCATGCCAAGCTGGAGCATAAGGAAAGCGGACAAATCCGCACCATTGCGCTGGATGCGCTGGAACGCCAAGACATTTACGTCAAAAAAGACTAGGCCGGTTCAACCCTGACGCCGCGCCTCAATAGCGTCCCAAATCAGCCCGCCAATATCCGCCCCCCCAAAGGCTTTAATCTCGCGAATACAAGTCGGCGAGGTAACATTGATCTCGGTCAGATAATCGCCGATCACATCAATACCGGCAAAGATAATCCCCAATTGTTTGAGGCGCGGGCCGATCCGGGCGGCGATTTCCAAATCGCGGTCAGACAAAGCCACGGCTTCGGGCGTGCCGCCAACATGCACATTGGCGCGCGCATCGCCGTCTGCCGGAATACGGTTCAGCGCCCCCACTGCTTCGCCCTCGACCAAAATAACGCGCTTATCGCCGGCCCGCACATCGGGCAAATATTGCTGCGCGATAACGGGCTCGCGTGTGTCGAGAAACATATCAACCAATGAGCCGAAATTTTCATCCTCGCGGCGCAGGCGAAACACGCCGGCCCCGCCATTGCCGAAAAGCGGCTTTAAAATCACATCGCCAAACTCGGCGCGAAACGCCTCCAGCGCAGCGCGGTCGCGGGTCATCAGGGTCGGTGGTAACAGCCCGTCAAATTCGACCGGAAAAATTTTTTCCGGCGCATTGCGCACTGAAGCCGGATCATTGACCACCAAAGTGTGCGGGTGGATGCGTTCGAGAAAATGCGTGGCCGATATATAATGCATATCGAAGGGCGGGTCTTGGCGCATCAAAATGACATCCATTTCAAGCAAATTGGTGACACGCGGCGCGCCCAGCTCGAAATGCGCGCCCTTCACATCGGCCAGCTTTAACGGCATCAGCGCGGCGCTGACCACACCATCGCGCATGGCCAGCCGGTCGGGCTCATAATAATATAGCTCATGGCCGCGCGCCTGCGCTTCAAGCCCGAGGGCAAAGCTGGTGTCGCCGGTAATATCGATCGCCCCGATCGGGTCCATTTGCAGCGCAACTTTCAACGCCATATCCGCTCTCCCAAAAACGCTTCTTCTCCCCCTTGCTAGCGCATGCGCCAGCAATCGGCAATATGGCGCGGCCATTGATAGGGCGCACAGACCACCATATCGAAACGCCAAACATGCGCGCGATAGGCCGGATGGCGCGCGGTAAAATCCTGCGCCGCACGCGCAATGCGCTGCCATTGGCGCGGGCTCACAGCGGCCATGGCAGCGCGTCTATGCGGGCGGTATTTCACCTCGACAAAAACCAACACAGCGCCGCGCCGCGCAATAATATCCACCTCGCCCATGCGGCGTTTATAATTGCTGGCGACAATGCGATAGGCTTTCAGGCGCAACCATTGGGCGGCCCAAAACTCGGCGCGGCGACCGGCGCGCTCGGCACGTGTCTTTTTCGACGCGCTAGTCTTGCTTATCCGTTTCATTTTGGTGGTCTTTATTCTTATTTTTGTTTCCGTCGATCGCCGCATCGTCCAATTGCAGGGCTTGGGCATAAATTTCTTTGCGCGGCCGGCCGGTCATCTCGGCCACGGCCTGCACCGCATCGCGACGGCTCATCGTCGCCAGCGCATCGCGCAGCATAGTGGCAATATCATCAACCGAGACCTCCCGCGCGCCGCCCGGTCCGGCCATGACAACAAATTCACCGCGCGGCGGGGTGGCGGCAAAGTGCGCCAGCAATTCTTCTGCCGAACCGCTTATAACTTCTTCAAATTTTTTGGTCAGCTCACGCGCCACACAAAAGGCGCGCCCGGGCAACTCGCTTTGCATATCGGCCAACATATCGCTCAGACGCCGCGCGCTTTCAAAAAACACCAGGCTGGCAGGGGTTGGGGCCAGCGCCGCCAAAGCGCGCCGCCGCGCCGCTTGTTTCGGCGGCAGAAAACCGGCGAATAAAAAGCGATCGGTCGGCAGACCGGCGACGGATAAAGCCGCAATCGGCGCCGACGCACCGGGCACGGCGGCAACATAATAACCTGCTTGGCGCAGTGCCCGCACCAGCGGCATGCCGGGGTCGGAAATAAGCGGTGTGCCGGCATCGCTGATCAACGCCAGCGCCTTGCCCGCGCCGATCCAATCGAGGATTTTCGGGCGCATCGCCGCCGCATTATGTTCGTGATAAGCAACCCGCTTGGTGGCAATACCGTAAAGCTGCAATAATTTGCCGGAGGTGCGCGTATCCTCGCATAAAATAATGTCGGCCGCCGCCAACACATCGAGCGCGCGCAGCGTGATGTCGCGCGCATTGCCGAGCGGCGTGGCGACGACATAAAGCCCGGGGGCGAGGGTGACGGCTTGGTGTTGCATATCTCTAGAAACATCAGCGCGCCGCGCTTGGCAAGCAAAAAGCCGCTATATTTGTGCCACATTTGCCGTTTATGGCTCAGGTAACGGGCCGCGTTTGGTGCTTTACTTGCACTGTGCGGCTCGATAATTTGCCAACCGTGGCCCTGCCAAAGGGGTCGAGCGTCAGAGGGTCAAATGCCACAGCAAAATCATCACAAAAGCCGCACCGCGCGCAACAAGCTTGCATTTGCCGGTTCTGTGCTGGCCGGCGCTTTGCTTTTGGCCGCTTGTGGCGGCGGCGCAGAGGTGACCCAGCCGACGCGCCAAAGCGCGCCAAAACAGATCGAAGCACCGATTGTCGAGATGATGCCGATCGATCTGACGGCCTATCCGCAAAACCCGCCGCGCCGCGCCAATGCCGTGGTGGTGGCGCTCTTATTGCCCATGGGCGATACGCGCGACAATATTCGCGCGCTGGCGGGTGACCTTTACAATGCCGCGCAATTGGCGCTGTTCGATGGCGGCAATAGCGCGATTGTCTTGAAATTACACGATACAAAAGGCACGCCGGCAGGCGCACAAAATGCCGCCATGGCGGCCGTGGCCGGCGGGGCTGATATGATTATCGGGCCGCTTTTTTCAACTTCGGTGACGGCTGTTGCGCCGGTTCTGGCCGGGCGCAACATACCGGCTTTGGCCTTGTCCAATGATAGCGGCGCGGCGCGCCCGCATGTCTGGCTGATGGGCTTTTTGCCTGAGCAAAACATCACCCAAATCGTCGCCGAGGCGATTTCGCAGGGGCTCACGCGCTTCGGGGCGCTGCTGCCGCAAGGGCCATATGGCCGGCGCATTGGGGAGAGTTTTGTCGCCGAAGTGGCGCGCTTTGGCGGCACAGTGGTGCAGGTCGAGACCTATGCGCCCGAAGCCAAGCAAATGTTCGAGCCGGTGCAAAGGCTGGCGCAATTTGACCGCCGCACCGCTGCGCATCAGGCAGAAATGGCGCGGCTGACACAGGCCGCGCGGGCGCTGGCGCCCGAGGATATGGCCGAAGATAGCGAGCCCGACGCATTGTTCCGTGCGATTTCAGACCGCGCGCCGGAATTGGCCTCGGCCTATGAAACGCTGAAACTGACCGAAACGCTGGGCGACATTCCCTATGATGCGGTATTTCTGCCCGAGGGTGGTTTGGCGCTGCGCAATCTGGCGCCGCTTCTGCCCTATTATGATATTGACCCAAGACGGGTAAAATTTATCGGCACCGGCCTGTGGGATGATGTCAGTCTGCGCCAAGAGCCGCCCTTGCATGGCGGCTGGTATGCCGCCCCGATGCGGGCCAATTGGGTCGGTTTCGCGCAACGTTATGAACGTATATATCGCCGCCCGCCGCCGCGCCTCGCCGCGATGAGCTATGATGCGGTCGCGCTGGCCATCAAATTGGCGAGCATTCATGCTGACACGCCTTTTGACACAGCCTATTTGACCGATGCAAATGGCTTTGCCGGCATTGACGGCATTGTGCGGCTCAAAGCCGGTGGGCTGAACGAGCGCGGGCTCGCCGTGCAAGAAATGACGGCCAATGAACCGCAAGCCGTGCGCCAAGCGCCGAACAGCTTTGTCGCTTTCGACCGCCATATGCGCGCCGCTTTGGCCCTAGCCGGTCGGTTGAAGCAAGAAAACCCCGATCGCCAGCTGGGCGGTTATGACGGGCTCGACGCGCTGTTTGCCCCGGCTGAGGATATGCCGGCTGAGGCGCTGTTAAATGCGACGGCTACGCAAGCCGCCGTTCCGGCGCAACCGCTCACCGGCACCGGTCAGGCGGACGCCGTCAATCCGAGCGTCGCGGCGGATCAATTGGAAGCCATTGCCGCCCCGCCGACCGGTTTAAGCCAGCAAAGCACCCAATAAATAATCCAGCAAAAGACGCCCTTGCCGGCTGGCCTGCAGGCGCGTCGTATCATCGCTCAAAAGCCCATCGGCGCGCGCCCGCGCCAGTCGGTCAGGCTGCAAAACGACACCGCGCGTCGCCAAATCAGCCAGCCCCACACCCTCGACCAACCGCAAGCCCAGCATCACCGCTTCAGCCTGGTTGGCTCCCTCATCCAAGACCTGCAGAGATTGCCAGCCATGCCCCTGCATGGCGACGGCGTCGAGCCAGTGTTTCGGGTCACGCAGCGCCTGTGTCGCATGGCGCGCCCCCTCAATAGTCAGGCGACCATGCGCGCCCGGGCCAATCCCCAAATAATCGCCGCCCTGCCAGCTCGCCACATTATGACGGCAGGCATGGCCTGCCGCGCTATGATTGGAAATCTCATAAGCCGGCAGTCCGGCCTTGGCGGTCAACTCTTGGGTCACCTCGTAAAGCGCCGCCGCCGCATCATCTTCAGGCACGCGAAACCGGCCTGCCGCATGCAGCCGCGCAAATGGCGTATCGGGCTCAAT